>JAYUGZ010000863.1:0-1104 GCA_043767465.1 Cyanobacteriota bacterium | reverse complement strand
GCAGCCCATGAAAACCCACAAACAACTAACAACAAATAACAAATAACAAATAACAAATAACAACTGACTAATGACTATTCATCATCATCAAAAGCTTGACTACCGCCGCCCACTGCAACTAAATCAATTTGCTGGCGATAGTAGTCAACGCTCTTAACTTGAACTTCTACCCGATCGCCCAAACGGTATTGATTGCGGTTTTTGCGACCTACTAGAGTTTGCTGGCGCGATCGATATTCATACCAATCATCCTTCAGCGAAGAAACGTGCACCAGCCCTTCAACACGCAGGATGTCACTCTCCGGTGGGCGCACCTCAATTTCCACAAAGAAACCGTAAGACTGCACCCCTGTAATCAAACCCTGAAAAGTTTGACCAGTGCGCTCTTTCATCAATCCAGTTTTCTTCAATCCCTGCAAATCGCTTTCGGCATCTTCAGCAACCCTTTCGCGTTCCGTCAGATGTACCACCGCCGCTGCAAACTCTGTCTCAAATTCGTGGTGCAAGTCTGGCGGCAGGACATTCCAAGTAATTTGACCGTGACAGGAGGAATGGTGCAGGTTGACTTTTTCCTTAGCGCGAGTTGTGCGGCTGCTGCGGCCTTGCTCGAATACCGCTTGCAACACCCGCAGCACCAGCAAATCGGCATAG
This sequence comes from Cyanobacteriota bacterium, assembly GCA_043767465.1. Lineage (GTDB taxonomy): Bacteria > Cyanobacteriota > Cyanobacteriia > Cyanobacteriales > Microcoleaceae > Microcoleus. The sequence continues at coordinate 453 of JAYUGZ010000863.1, read as the reverse complement.
CGGGAAAGTGGCGAAGTGCAGCGCGTGTAACCCTCTGACAGCGCCAAACCGAAGTGCGGCTTGGGAGTTGTGCTGTAAACAGCGGGTTTCATCGTGTCTTCCAGCAGGTAGGTGAGAACTCTTTCGGACTTGAGGCCGGCAAACTGCTGGGTAAATCGCTGAAAGTCAAAGGGCAGAACTTCTTCTTCGCTTTCGAGATACAGTTCGCCTCCGAGGTTGTTCGAGAGTTTGATGAACTCTTGAATGTCTGCCGGGTCTGGCATCGGCTGGACGCGGTAGATTGCTGGGACACCCAAGGCTTGCAGGTGGGTGGCGACAGCTTGGTTGGCGAGTACGACTAACTCAGAGACAGCCGACTGGGCAGCGGGAGCTGTTGCAAAAGCTCCTAATTCGCCTTCGTCGTCGAAGTGAGAGTTAGCGTCGGGCAAATTTAGTTCAAAAGCTCCTCGCTTG
>JAYUGZ010000862.1:0-1104 GCA_043767465.1 Cyanobacteriota bacterium | reverse complement strand
GGGGAAAACCGAGCGGATCTACCAATCAACTCGCCTGTCTCTGGTTGTTCTTGTTCTATCAGGACATCAACTACCTGACCAACAGACTCTTGATTCTTTTTCAATGATATAGGTTGTTGTGCCGCCATTACCGAATTGCGCCGCATTTCCATTATTTCTGCTGGTATTTGCTGGGGCAAGCTGAAGGCTGGGGTTCCTTCTTCGGCGGAAAATGTGAATACTCCGACGTGATCGAATTCGTGGCGCTTGACAAATTCCAGCAAGTGTGCTGCGTGTTCGTCTGTTTCGCCGGGGAAGCCGACTATAAAAGTTGTCCGCATCACGGCGTTGGGAATTGCTGCTTTGAGCCGATCGACTATAGCATCATTAATCCCAGCTTGAAAAGGTCGATTCATCGCCCGCAAAATTTCCGGGTGCGAATGTTGCAGAGGTAAATCCAGATATGGCAAAACGTTGGGCGTTTCGCAGATTGCCGCCACAACTTGCGGAGTCAAACCTGTAGGATAGGAGTAGTGCATCCGAATCCAAGGTACATCTACTTCGCCCAAAGCCCGCAGCAGTTCGGCTAGTTTCGGTTCGCCATAAATATCTTTGCCGTAGTTGGTGGTAATTTGAGAAATTAGGATAATTTCCTTTACCCCTTCGGAGGCTAATTGCTTAGCTTCGGCAACAATAGATTCGATGGTGCGCGATCGTTGATTTCCGCGCAAGTGCGGGATAATACAAAAAGCGCAACGGTAGTCACAGCCTTCGGCTATTCGCAGATAAGCGACACCTTCCGATGTTGTGCGGTAGCGGGGAGTAGTTTCATCGGCGATGTAAGTTGGTTCAGCAGAAACGAGAGAAACTCGATCGCCCTTTTCCACCCTTTGCATCACATCGACGATTTTATGGTAATCGCCAGTTCCGACAATTGCGACAGCTTCCGGCAATTCATCCAGCAATTGCTGCTGAAAATGCTGTGCCATGCAGCCCGTGATGACTACTTTTTTATTAGCTTCGGCCAATTCTACCAGGGTGCGGACTGATTCTTCTCGCGCAGCTTGGATAAAACTGCAAGTATTGACGACGACGTAATCCGCTAATTCTTCATTAGAATCGACT
>JAYUGZ010000861.1:0-7545 GCA_043767465.1 Cyanobacteriota bacterium | reverse complement strand
ACCATAGGCACCTGGTTTAGATCCGAAAATCCGATATTGCGATCGAGTCTGAGCTTCATCTAATGTTAATCCTTGCTCTAACCATTTGATTTGTTCTTGTTGAACTTGGGCAGCTAATGGATTCTGTTCTGGAGTTTCTTCTAATGCAGCAACAGCTTTGACAGCATTATCGAATAAGTCGATTAAATTGGGGAAAGCATCGCGGAAGAAGCCGGAAATTCGCAAGGTGACATCGACGCGGGGACGACCTAAGATTGATACAGGTAAAATCTCGAAATCTACCACTCGGCGGGATACGCCATCCCATAGAGGTTGTACGCCGATTAAGGCTAATGCTTGGGCGATATCGTCACCGCCAGTTCGCATGGTGGAGGTGCCCCAAATTGATAAACCGAGGGTTTGGGGATATTCGCCATGTTCTTGAGTATATCGATCGATCAGCACCTCTGCGGCTTTTCGTCCGAGACACCAGGCGGTTTCGGTGGGTACGGCGCGGATGTCTACTGAGTAGAAGTTTCGCCCGGTGGGGAGGACTTCGGGTTTGCCCCGTGTGGGTGCGCCGGATGCGCCGCTGGCGATGTATTCACCGTTTAAGCCGCGCAGGAGGTTTACCATTTCCTGGGAAGTTTGCTGGAGTGCGGGGAGGAGTTTGGTTTTTATCCAGTTGAGTTCGGCTTGGGTATTTGTGCCTACCTGTATTTCTCGATTTGTCATTATGGCGGTGACTAATTCGGCGGCGTATTCTTCGAGGATTTCTACTGCGTCACCGATGATTCGACAGGGTTTCGATACCAATGGTTGATTGATTTCCTGCATAACGGCAAGATCCCCCCTAGCCCCCCTTAAAAAGGGGGGAACCGGAGTCAATGTCCCCCTTTTCAAGGGGGATTTAGGGGGATCTCCGAGGATTTTGATTCTACACAGAGATGTGTGTACACGGTAGCCTTCTTAAGGGGGGCGCCAGGGAGATCGAGACCTAATCTTCAAACATAATATCCTTGATAAATAAGACTTTAAATTGACACCAAGGAACCCTCCCAAGCTCATACACTGGCTGTACATTACCACGAACCAAGCAATCTCAAAACCGATTTTGCGTTGCGAGGAACCTTAGCAATCGCTTTTTCTTATGACAGCAATCTAACTTTTTTCCCCTTCCGCTTCCAACGGTGCAGGCACTGTGAAATAGAAACTCGTACCTTCAGAGACAACACTTTCGGCCCAAATTCTGCCGCCGTGCTGCTGTACGATGCTGCGACAGATAGCCAAACCCAAACCCGTACCTCCTTTTTGGCGGGAGTCCGAAGCATCGACCTGTTGAAATCGTCCAAAGATAGTTTCTAGTTTATCAGCAGGAATCCCCCGCCCCCGATCTTTGACTTCAAATAAAACCCGTGAAGCGTAGCTATCCGGTAGGGAATCGCCCAAATCTTCAACCCTCACAGTTACTGTACACCCGATCGGCGAAAACTTAATCGCATTGCTCAACAAATTTACCAACATTTGAACAATCCTGTCGGGATCGGCCCAAATTTGTGTGGTTGTGGGCAAAATCGCCAAATCAATCTGATTCTCAGCAGCCACAGACATCACAGCTTCCGCAGACTTCCGCATCAAAACCTGCGCATCGCACCACTGCTTGACGATGATCACTTGACTGGCTTCGAGCCGCTCTAAATCGAGAATATCGTTGACCAAACGCACTAACCGTTCGGTTTCGTTCGACGCGATTTCTAACATATGTTTGGCAGTTTCCGGTCGATCTTTGAGCACCCCAGCCGCCAGCAAACCTAAAGAACCGCGAATTGAGGTCAGCGGCGTTGGCAGTTCGTGGCTGACAATGGAAATAAACTCATTTTTCATTTTTTCAATTGCCCGACTTTCTGTGATATCTGTGACTGTGCCGACGTAACCAATTAGTTGACCTCCGCCGGCAAAAATCGGAGCTGTTTTTACCCGACCAAACCGGATTGTTCCGTCTGGCTGGATGTGGCGGAATTCGCAGGAAAATTCTTCATCTGGCGATCGCAATTCCGACCACTTAGACTGCATTAGTTTGATATCTTCGGGGTGAACAAACCGCATCCAGCCGTCTCCTAAAGCTTCTGCGGCTGTGAAGCCGCCAATTGCTTGACAGCGGGGATTTGTATACGTACATTTCCCCTCAGCATCGATTTTGAAAATACCGACGGGGGAACTCTCGCTCAAAGAGCGAAATAAAGCTTCGCTTTCCCGGAGTTCTGCTTGAGAAATTTCTAGTTCTTGGGTGCGCTGCAAAACTCGCATTTCTAGCTGTTCGTTGAGCTGTTTGAGCGTGGCTTCAGCTTGTTTGCGATCGCTAATATCGCGCTGCACTGATACCCAATGGGTAAACCAACCATTTTTGTCAGTTATTGGCACAATGCTCACTTCTACCCAAAATTCCGTCCCGTCTTTGTGGTAATTGATCAAGTCAAGTCGCACCGGTTGCCAGGTTTTCAAAGCTGTCCGAATGCGATCGAGACTGGCGCGGTCTGTTTTTTCTCCTTGCAAGATGCGCGGCGTTTTGCCCAAAACTTCTTCTAGCGTATAGCCGCTCATCCGCGTGAAAGCTGGGTTGACATAAATAATTCGCGGGCCCGGTTCGTCAATCGGCTCAGCTTCGGTAATTAACACGCCGTCGTTAGTCGTGGTGATGACTGATTCCAACAGGCGCAACTGTACTTCTTTAGCTTTGCGATCGGTAATTTCTGTAACTGTCCCCACCATCCGCACTGCATCGCCTGCTTCGTTGTAAAAAAACTTACCTTTCCCCTCCATCCAGTGAATGCTGCGATCGGGCCAAACCACGCGACTTTCGTGAAAGTAATCTGTTCGCTGGGTGAGCGCCTGATTCACAGCATTCTCCATACCTTTTAAATCTTCTGGGTGAACGCAATCTGTAAAACTTTGATAAGTTCCAGCAAAAGTTCCCGGGGCTAACCCAAACAACTGTTCGTGTTCCCTCGATAAAACCATACGATTTTTCTGCACATCCCAGTCCCAAAATCCGATTTTGGTAGCCGATAAAGCTAAGTTGAGCTGCTGATTGATTTTCCGCAACTCAATGCTAGTAATTGCTACTCGCAGTTCTCGGGCTATTTCGATTTCGCAAGGCCGCCAAGGCAAAGATTTTGACCTCACAGTTTCTTGCCACAACTCAAAAGAAGTGCGAGGAGACATCAATGGGGTGCCATCCGGTTTAAATTCAATTGGCAAATCTGGTTTGCCTGCCCAGTTGACAGTTTGAATTGCTTCGGGACGGAACCACAAAATGTAAGAATTTTCAATCTCAGACATGGCAAGCACGAGCAAACCGCTAGCGACTTCTTTCAATTTTTCGGCAGGCGGATACAGTTGTGAGAGACAATCTGTATGAAAAACATCATTTTTATTGATTTTTGTTTTTATCCAATCAATTAAGTTTTCGATTTCTCCCAGTTTCGGGGTTTTTCCGATGGTGATTAACTTTTCCTTGGCACACACAACTCCACCGGTAGCGCCCACTAATGCCAGCAATTCATCTGGGGATTTAAGTAAACCTTCTACAAAGCAGTTTTCTTGAGAAATTTCCCTGATAAATCTATGGCAAATTTCTTTTAAATTAATTGCATAGTCCCGGTCTTCGCTATCTTGTTTGTAGCTGAGTTCTAGATTCACAAACTTTGCTATTAGTTCGCAAGCTGTTCTTGTTTCGTAGGTGATATACTTTGGTGTTTGGTGGTGACAGGCGATTAATCCCCAGAGTTTTCGATCTTTCATTAATGTCACGGTCATGCTACCACCAATGTTCATATTCTTGAGATATTGAACGTGGCAAGGCGAAACTGTTCTCAACAAACAAAATGCCAGATCTAGGGGGCGCCCCGTCAGCGGATTGCACTCAGGAATTAGTTCTACAGCCTGATAGTGAATATCGGGAATAAACCGAATTAAATTCATGGTGAACTGCTTTCTAGCCTGCGGGGGAATATCGGCAGCCGGATAGTGCATTCCCAATAAAGAAGTCAAATTTTCTACTTTATCTTCGGCGATGACTTTCCCAGCACCGGTGGCATCAAATTGATAGACGATCGCGCGATCGAACCCAATCATCCTCCGCACCTCTTCTACCACTGTCTGACACAGCAATTGCAGGTTTGGTGTTTGGTGCATTTTGTCGATCGGCTCTTGGACTAAATGATAAGAATTGAAATAATTGTTAGCTTTTGGGGTAACAACCTGCTCAAGTTCCAGAATTAATCCTGAACTTGATTGATGCAGCGTCCCCTGAAAAAAAGAGTTGCGGTTTTGAATTCTGAATGATAAGCTGATATTGTTACGTTGATGGCTGTTTTCCAATAAAACTCTTTGAATCGCCTCAATTTCCTCAGTCTCGACAAATTGATGTAAAAAATTGCCCACAAGTTCTTGGGGGTCAATACCGATCGCCTCAAAAGTATTGTTGCTAACTTGCAAAATTTTCAACACAGGAGATTCCAGCACCAACAGGATGCCGTGAGGTTGAATCGAAGCGGGGGCGTAAATTGGTTCGCAGTCGCTGTCATTGAGAGCGGCTGTGTCTGAGGTTAATACCATTGCTTTGCTTTTATTGTAAATATTTTTCTAAATTAGCTTGTGTATTTGACGATCGCCCAAACATCCATCCGCGCGATCGCATCCGCATCATTGGTATCAATAATCCCCTGAAAACCTTTGTATCTCTCGTTTACAGTCGAGGCCAGATCCCCCTAAATCCCCCTTAAAAAGGGGGACTTTGAGAAGACTCTTATCCTCCCTTTGTTAAAGGGGACTTTGAACACTTCCTGTCCCCCCTTGCTTTCGGGGGGTGCCAGGGAGATCGAGACTAAGCTTACCGTTGTGTCTGAGCCAGTTTGTGCCGGAGTTGCGTGCGCTCCAAACGATTCAGGATGCGAGCAATTAATTCCGGTTCCACGATCGGCTTATTCACGTAGTCATCAGCACCCGCCACAAACATTTGACGCACTATTTCCGACTCGGAATGAGCTGTCAAAAATAGCACAGGAAGCTTGCTCCAACGCAAATCGTTCCGCACCGTCAAACACAGCTCGATACCGCTGTAACCGGGCATCTCTACATCTAAAATTAACAAATCCGGACAAGTAGTTTCGAGTACCTCCCAGAACTTTTCGGGCTCATCCAAGGTTGTGACTTGCAATCCCCAAGGTTGTAGAATCACTTTCAGTGCAGCCAATAGATGCACATCATCATCTACCACCATAACTTTGGCTTCAGCAGGGCCGGTTTGGTCGAGAACCTGGGCGACTGCTTTGAGTATATCGGCTGGGGGCATAGATTTGTGTAAAAAGCCGGAAGCTCCCAAACGAGCAACTTCAATTCGATCGCTCAATTGATTGTGCCCGCTAAAAACCATCACCGGAATGTCTGGTTTTTCACCGCGAAGTTCCGCCAGGAGAGAAAGTCCGTTTTCCTGAGTTCTGGAAAATGTCAAATCCAACAAAATCGCGTCGGGAGGCTGTTGAGAAATTGCAATTCTTGCCGCTTGCGGAGATTTAGCCACTTCTATCTCGAAGCCAGAACCGGATGCTGCTGTTTTTAGTTGATCGCTCTGCACAGTATCATCATCAACGATCAGGATGCGGCGCTTTTGGGAAACCGCAGTAACTAGATCGCTTTCAGGTTCGGGCGGGCGATCCTCTTCGAGGGCTTCGCTAACGAAGATTTGTTTGAGCAAATGCAGAAATCCCTCAATCTGCTGAGCTGTCCCCGGTTTCAAGACGTTTTGGGCCTTGAACAAATCTTCGATCTTGCGCGCCACTACCGAACCTTTCGGCAGCCCTAAAGTTCCCAAAGAACCGACTAACTTGTGAGCTTGATCCTGGGCTTCCCGCCGCAATTCGTTGTCCAAGGTTCCGGTGTTCAGTTGGGCGATCGCGCGATCGAATATCACCACCTTTTCCATAAAATTAGCTCTTAACTTACCCCGAATTTCCGCAACCACAGTCAGGACTTTGAGGCGGCGCTCCTCATTGTTTAAATCCAGGCTCTGCCCGCTAGATTCAGCAGCTAAAGTCTCTTGACTTTTAGCAGTTTCTGCCGTTTCCCTGGCAACTTTTGGACTCTCAATCTCCTCCGGCAGACTTTTGAGCCGATAGCCCAATCCGTACACAGTTTCAACTAAATCTACAGTCATCCCGGCTGCTTTCAGCTTGTGCCGCAGCCCCTTAATATGAGCGGTAACAGCTTCTTCCTGAGGAAATTCGCCGGCCGACCAAATGCGATCGAGCATAGCACTGCGGCTAAAAATGCGCCGGGGATTTCTCAGAAAAAGTTCCAGCAGATTGTACTCTTTGGGAGTCAAGTGCAGCACTTTTTCGCCATAAATTACTTCCGTAGTATCCGGGTTGACTTGCAGTTTTCCCCAGGTCAAACTTGTACTCGACAAACTTGCCTTTCCCCGGCGCAGCAAAGCCCGAATTCGAGCGATTAATTCTTCGATATTAAAGGGTTTGACCATATAATCGTCTGCCCCCGCTTCTAAACCTTCGACTAGATTGCTCCTGCTGTCTAGCGCTGTCAGTAATAAAATCGGCATTTGGCAGCCAGACGATCGCAATTCCCGACACAAACTAATGCCGTCCAGTTTAGGAATTAGCACATCCAAAACAATCAGGTCATAATCGTAGACCTGCGCCAACTGCAAGGCTGTTTCACCGTCGGCTGCCGTATTCACATTGTATTTGTGAGAGTTCAGCGCTTGCGTCAGCAAATTGGTTGTAATCGAGTCATCTTCTACCAGTAAAATTTTCATAATCACCTTTAAATTAAACTCATTGTGTTGTTTTGGTTGTCTAATTTATTTATGGTATCCAACAAATATGTTTACCAATTATTTTCAATTTTCCCTCATTTAAACGATAGTATTTTATAAGCGAGTTCCTGAAAATATAAATTGTTTTGATTTTTTGACTGCGGTAAATACGTATCATATCCAAGAATTTTATGGCTTTTTTGACTTCAGCGCCTGCTGAATTTTTTGGATCAGATATTGCGATGAATCTTGCTGCTTAACCATGTCTTCCAACTCGGAAGCCGCGACTTCTGCGTGTTCTATCTCTTTAACTAAAGAATCAGCAGTAACACTTTTTATGACTGCCAAATGTTCGGTCGTAGCGGTCAGCGAATTTATATTTCTTTCGGAAATTAATTCCTCCAACTCTAACAGCGCCATTTCCGCGCGATCGATCTTGATAGTCACGGATTTTGCCACATTAGCGCCAGCTCTTGCTGCTTCCGTGAGTTCGTGAACCCGAAGTTTAAATCTGCTAGCAATTTGCTCCATTTGAGTGCCCAATTCAAAAGTTTTACTTGCCAGCCTGCCAATTTCCAGACTCACTTGACTGAGACCGTTGGGCTGATTGCCCATTTGATTGGTAACTACAGCCACCTGTACTGCTAAATGCCTGACTTGTTCGATCGCCTCTCGGATGGTTCGGGAAGTGCGGTTAACCGTTTCTAAATCATTAGCTATTGCTTTGCCAACGC
>JAYUGZ010000860.1:0-1105 GCA_043767465.1 Cyanobacteriota bacterium | reverse complement strand
TCCCCGACTTCTCCAAGAAGTCGGGGATCTGACATGTACTGACTAACGTTACTAGAACTGAAGTCACCATGAATGAAGTGCCCGCAACTGGGGTGTTTTTTTCAATTGATGAGCTTCCATCCGCGTTAAAACATCATCTAAAATATCGATCGCTTCAGCAATAAATGGCCCTTTATTTAACATCACACACTCAGCCCGTTCGGACATGGCGACATCGCTCATTTCGCCCCGCGAAGGAATGCCATCCTTGACCAAATTCTCTAATACTTGAGTTGCCCAAATCACCGGAATATGTGCTGCTTCGCAAATCCACAGCATTTCTTCTTGAATCTCGGTGAGACGCTGATAGCCAATTTGAACGGCTAAATCGCCCCTGGCAATCATCACCCCAAACGATCGCTTTCCTGCGGCATAGACGATTAATTCCGGCAGATTGGTAATGGCAATTGCGGTTTCAATCTTGGCAACGATCGCAGGTGGGGACAGTCGGTTTTCACAACGTTTAGCCAACTCTTGTTGCAGTAATTCAATATCGGCAGGTCGTTGGACAAATGAGTAGCCGATAATATCAGCATGAGCCGCGACAAAATCTAGATCGGTTAAATCTTGTTCGGTGAGTGGACTCAGATCTAAAACTGTATCTGGGAAATTCATCCCCTTTTCAGGTTTGAGTTTGACTCCTTTGGGACTAGTATTAATCACTTCTAATAATAGTCCTGCCTGTTCGTGGACGATCGGGTATTGGGTATCGACTACACGAGTCCAAATCTTACCGTCATCGATGTATACGGGGGTGTCAACAGCTAATAAATCGAGAATACTCGGAATCGTACAGCTAGTCTGGAAATGCTCTACATGGGTCGATTTAGCCGGATCTGCTGCACTATCGGGTGTGGGTACGCGCCGCGATAGGACGATGAGATCGCCCTTAAATACCCGCTTTTTGTGGTGTGGCATAAATACAGCCCCAGTGCGAATTTTGGGGCCGCCTAAGTCCATCATGATTTTACATTGCGCGCCTGGTTCTCGTTCGGCGCGGCGGATATTGTCGATCGCGCCTTGCCAGATTTCTGGAGTATCGTGGGCGCAATTAATCCGCATACAA
>JAYUGZ010000859.1:0-3052 GCA_043767465.1 Cyanobacteriota bacterium | reverse complement strand
TTGGGCATTGCTGTGCCAAACAAGGCTGGATATAAGCCGGATCCAATAATGGAATAGGGGCGATTTGCCCAAAAACCATGGTGCAACTGAGATCTTCAAAGTTTGGGGTCATAGCAAGGGGAATCCCAAACTTTTCGGTAAAAAACTTTTGGGTTGGTGCCTTGCACATGTTCACACACATGCCTACACAGCCGCTCTCGGCTAGGTAACGACACTTTTTGATATAAACACCAGATGGCTGCAATCTCTTGTTGCCATCAGCCAAATCGACCTCAGCTTCAACTACGTCACAAGAGCCGACTAGCCATTCAAACACTTTGGCAGCAAACCAGGCGTTGAGCACGCATACCAGTCGCGTCGGGGCAAAAAATGTGCGAATCCCCCAAAGTACTTGAGCTGGTACTAGAGATTGTAAGACTAGATCGATGATTAGTTGTTGTTCTGTGGCGTTACGTCCCTGCATGACTTGTTTTGACAAATCCACAAAGCCACCATAGCCACTGACTTTGGTGCTCGCACCCAGGGATTGGGCAATCTTCAGCGAAAATAGCCAAATAAACAACCGATCGATTAAGTTGTCATTATATTCATCTTTGGCAATAGTTTCGACGGATTTGGACTGCATCACTTTACTTGTTGGTGTAGCCTCTTCTAAGGAACTTAGCTGAAATCGGCTCACAGCAAAGATCTATATTTGGGTTGAAGAATAAAACTAGGGCAGCCTTAACCAAAGTTTCTTTCACCCATCAGACGATGCTTGCGTCGGCTCAGTTGCTCCCCTGGAGAATCAGCTCGATTCATTCTAACTAAAAACTTCGGCGACAGACTGGGTAAAATCGGGTAATAGGGGGCTACTCAAAATATCGCTGCTCAATAACGTCGCCACCAGGGGTAAACCATCCTTATCCCGTCGGAAAATCTCGATTTGTTGTCTGAGCCAATCGACGATCCAATATTCCTGTACGCCTCTGATAGCGTAGAGCTTGCGCTTGACTTCTCTGTCGCGTCGCTCGTTGTCGGTACCCTCTGAGAGTACTTCGACGATTAATTCTGGAGCCGCCAAAAGATGTCCAGATTCATCTAGCACCCGCGCCAACCTGTCGGTACTAATCCATACCAAATCTGGAATCACATTATCATCATCAGTAAATACTAAGCCTGGAGTGGTAACTACTTCACCCAATTTACTCTGGCTAGACCACATCGCCAACGACTGAATCAATCTGGTAATAACTTTTTGATGTTTCCAGTGAGGTGCGCGAGCCACGAATAGTTCTCCATCGATTATTTCATACCGATTGCCGTTATCTGGCAATAATTCCAGATCGGTAGCTTTCCAGCGGGTGGATGAGTACATGATGAAGTCAGTCTCTTTGCAATTGACTCTATTTTGACATATTTAAGCGGGGGAAAGGGGGATAATTAAGATTACCGATCGTTTACCCTGCAAGTCGATCTAAGATAGTTGTGTATTTCATCCCCTGCAAGAGTTGTGAGTGAATCTAACAAGCCAATTCGATCGATCGCGAATATCGCTGGAATCGTCGCTGCTGCTACCTTAATTAGCAAAGTATTTGGATTAGTACGCCAGGTAGCTCTAGGCTATGCCTTTGGGAATGGTGTTGCTGTAGAGGCGTTTGCTTATGCTTATGCAATTCCGGGCTTTTTATTAATATTACTCGGTGGTATTAATGGGCCATTTCATAGTGCGATCGTCAGTGTGCTGACAAAGGAAGAAGATAAGTCTCAAGTAGCCCCAATTGTCGAAACGATTACGACGATCGTCGGGATTATTTTACTCGGTGTGAGTATCCTGATCTTTTGTTTTGCGAGCAATGCGATCGATATTATCGCCCCTAATTTGTACAAAAGTGGCAATCTGGTTAGAGCTGGATTAGTCCATGCTAGTGCGATCGAGCAGTTGCAAATCATGTCCGCAATGGCAGTTCTCGCGGGCTTTATTGGCATTGGTTTTGGTACTTTGAGTTCGGCGGACTTTTATTGGTTGCCGTCCATCAGTCCCCTCCTGACTAGCTCTACGACGATTATTGGCGTGGGGATATTAGCACTTTATTTGGGGCCAAAAATCACCCTCGCCGAAAATGCGCTGTTGGGTGGTAAGGTGTTGGCAGGTACAGCATTAATTGGGGCGTTATTGCAGTGGTTGATGCAGGTTATCACTCAATGGAGAGTAGGCTTAGGAACGATTAAACCCCGATTTGAATGGCGACGACAGGGCGTACAAGATGTATTAAAAATCCTCGGCCCAGCGACATTTTCTTCAGGAACTTTACAAATTAATTTATTTATCGACCTTTCTTTTGCATCGGGAATTGTTGGGGCTGCTTCGGCAATGACTTATTCAGGGTTATTAATTCAGACTCCATTAGGAATTATTTCTAATGTTATTTTGGTCTCCCTATTACCAGAATTTTCTAGATTAACGGATCCAGAAAATTGGGATCGACTCAAGGATCGAATTCGTCAGGGGTTGATGCTGACGGGGATTGCGATGATGCCTTTGAGTGCGATTATGATTGCCCTAGCATTTCCGATCGTCAAGACAGTTTATGAGCGTGGTGCTTTCGATCCGCAAGCATCATTCTTAGTAGGTTCTATTTTGATTGCATCTGCTTCGGGGATGTTTATCTTTCTCGCGCGGGATGTGTTAGTGCGGGTATTTTATGCCCTCGGTGATGGCAGTACGCCATTCAAGATTAGTGTCGTCAATATCTTTTTCAATTTCCTATTTGACTATCTATTCTGGCAACCATTGGGCGCGGCAGGGATTACTTTATCGACGGTATGTATCAATCTAATCTCGTTTAGTGTGATGCTATTTTTACTCGATCGACGGTTGAATGGTTTACCCTGGCGGAAATTTAGACCCCTACTCGCTGTATTTATCGCTAGTATAATTACTGGCGGCGTAACTTGGGGAGTTAGTTTGGCTTGCGAAAAGTTTTTACCAATGAGTAATCCGCTGATGCTGTTGGTTGAATTGGCTGTATCGGCGGGAAGTGGTTTGGGTGTATTTGTGGCGATCGTTTCT
>JAYUGZ010000858.1:0-1107 GCA_043767465.1 Cyanobacteriota bacterium | reverse complement strand
TCGAGAGTGGGAAGTGAACCGATAAAACGAACATAGCTGAATAACGAGCGACTAAAGTCGCCGCTAGTGATGCAAAGTCCGCCTGTCTTGTCGTTTTTTTATTCTGGGGGAACCCCAGAATAAAAACGCCGCTGTCTTGAAAAGGTGCTTCACTTGCGGCTCAACTTTTGGACGGGTTCCCCGTCAAAAAAGGTGAGTCAAGACGGGGAAACCCCAAGACCGCACTTTTCGCTACGCGGACTAGGATAGTAGTCCGCGTAGGCGGACTTCGTATTGTTAGCCGAGACTTTAGTCTCTAGGCAACTCTTAACCCAAATGCACGTTAATTACCAACGATCGATATCCACAAACTTACTAGTAGCAAAATACTAGCTAGATGTTGAGGCACGATCGATCGAATCGGACGTTTGGCTATTTTCTGAGTTAGAAAAAATGTGACTAGTAATGCCAAGATTAAAGTCGTTCCTTGGAGGAAGGTAATCACGGCTGGATGAGCGATAAAGCTGGGTAAATTATCGCCTATTTGTCCGAAGGTGGCAAAGGTGACGGGGATAATTTGTCCGCCTTCTTCTAAACCTAATTTGAAATAGTAGGCTAAATTTCCGCCGAGTACTAAAGGTAAATAGCCATAAGCAAGGTTAATAAATGGTAGTGGTTTAGAGCTTTTAAAGGGGATGAATTCTAATTTACCTAGTTGATAGAATCCTTGCATTACACCATAGGCTAAGAATGGGACAATTGCAGGTAGCACGATCGCCGCGATCGATAGTCCGAGATGGGGCAAAAATTGGGTTAAATCTATTTGTAAGCCTAACAATCGATCGATCTCTGGTAACTGATGGAGATATACACCTCCTAACAATAGAAATAACAAAGCGACTTCATAAGCATGGGGAATATGTGTCGTCCAAAGTTCGATACCTGGTGGACGGAGATTTAATTCTACCGATCGATGGGGGCAAGCTTTGAGACAAGTCATGCACAATACACAGTCTTTATTATCTGTTAATTGAGCTGGGTGAGAATAAATCGGACAACCATTAGTTGTTGCACCTTCTCCAAAACCTATACCACCTTTATAACAGTGATAAGTGGTACATTCTGCCG
>JAYUGZ010000857.1:0-3054 GCA_043767465.1 Cyanobacteriota bacterium | reverse complement strand
AAGTTTATTTTTTTTGATGAATTAACAAAAATATTACCACAATGTGGTATGACATAGTTAGCACTTTAAATCAGTAGGGTGCGTCAGCCAGCCCAATTCGATCGCTAATTGAGAAGCTGTTTGCTGATGTACTTTACAAGTTTTGTTTTAAAGAAAATGCCCCAGCCTAAAAAACTGTATCAGCCGACTCCCACAAATACCCGCCACCTAAAATTAATCAAATATGGTCAATTTCAACATGAAAATAGCGATCGTCAACGACACGCTGATTGCTGCTGAAGCCTTGCGTCGAGTTTTGGTGACAGTACCGCAGTATGAGATTGCTTGGATAGCTGGCAATGGCGCTGAGGCTGTAGAAAAGTGCGCTCGCAATACGCCGGATGTGATTTTGATGGATTTGATCATGCCAGTGATGGATGGCGTTGAGGCGACGCGCCTGATTATGAAGCAATCTCCCTGCGCGATTCTGGTGGTGACATCTTCGGTAACAGGTAATGCCGGCAGGGTTTTTGAAGCTATGGGATATGGAGCTTTGGATGCTATTAATACGCCGATTTTGGGGTTGATGGGCAATTCCCCAAGCGGCGGTGTAGAGCTGTTAAAAACTATTTCTAAAGTCGCTAGATTGATTGGCAAAACTAACTCGACTTCGATCTTTGGTAGTGCAATTCCCAAATGCTTGACTCCGCCGCTGCTGGCGATCGGCTCTTCGACTGGCGGGCCCCAAGCTTTGGCAACTCTGCTATCGGGTTTACCGCAAAATTTATCGGCTGCTGTGGCGATTGTCCAACACGTAGATGCTGAGTTTGCTCCTGGTTTGGCAGATTGGCTGAGTCAGAAAACTAATTTGTCGGTGAGTGTCGCAGTTGCCGATCGACCTTTGGAAGTTGGTAAGGTGGTGATTGCCGCGACTAACGACCATTTAGTATTACAATCCAACTTAACACTTAAGTATACGAAGCAACCTTTAGACTATCCTTACCGTCCCTCAGTAGATACTTTTTTCCAGAGTGTCGCCGAACACTGGCCGGGTAAAGGGGTGGCAGTGCTGTTAACCGGCATGGGCAAAGACGGCGCTAAAGGGCTCAAAATTTTGCGATCGGCAGGGTGGCACACGATCGCCCAAGACCGCGCCAGTTCAGTCGTTTATGGGATGCCGAAAGCGGCGGCCGAGTTGGACGCAGCCGTGCAGGTGTTACCAATTGAGGCGATCGCCCATGCCTGCATCAAATATTTAGTGTAGAAATTATTACAGATGTTTGGGCCATATGGCTTAAGGTCTTGAGCACAATGGCCGGTGACGCGCGAGACTTTCGCCGAAGATCATCTACCTATGGGGTGGTGTTTTGGGATTTTGTCGATCGTGCTTGTCTCTTGCAGAAGTCCGTAGTTTCGCGGATTTCTGCGGTGCGCGCACTGGGCAACTACGCGCAGCCCACAAGCTGCTGACCCAAAAATTGGCGATCGTAGCCCTTGCCATTCAGATCAAGCGTGCTAGGCTGTGTAAAGATTTTGCAAAAATGAGCCGGTAATATTTTACCAACCTGGTATTATCACCTGGTAAGCGTACTTAAATAACACCGGAGTCGTGACTGATATTTACCAAATTTTCAAGTAAAAGTTTTTATCCTCTCCAGACAATGGCCATTGCCCGATCAAGTTATGAACTTAACTCACTCTCAGGCTATTGAATTCGATCGCATTCATACAGTAAATCAACTAGAAATCCCAGAATTCAACGGCAACGTGGTAAAGTTGAAATTTGAGGATAAGGGAAGCAATGGAAAAAAGGCAGTTACAGCCCGAGATAGTGGCATTGTCAATAACATCAACTTAGAGAAAAGCCTCCATTCTATTGACCTAAATTCAGCCTTAAATTCTCAAACAAAAAAAATATCCAGCTTGACCAAATACACTGTCATAGTTTTACTGGTTGACGATCAGGAAATGATCGGCGAAGCAGTGCGCCGAATGCTGGCAAGTGAAAAAGATATTAAATTTTATTACTGTAACGATCCGGCCCAAGCCATTAATAAAGCCTTAGAGGTAAAGCCAACAGTCATCCTCCAAGATTTAGTAATGCCAGAAATAGATGGATTGCAATTGCTGCGGTTTTTTCGAGCAAATTCGCTGACGCGAGACATTCCGATGATTGTCCTCTCCAGTAAAGAAGAAGCCGAACTCAAAGCGCAAGCATTTTCCTTGGGTGCTAACGACTATTTAGTAAAATTACCAAATGCTGTCGAACTCATAGCTAGAATCCGGTATCACTCCAAAGCTTATATGCACCTGTTGGAAAGGAATCTCGCCTATCAAACCATGCAGGATTATTTGGAAAAGCTAGAGATAGAGCAAAAAAAATCCCAGGAGTTGCTGTTAAATATATTGCCAGAGGCGATCGCCGAAAGATTAAAAAAAGAACAAGGGATAATCGCCGACGAATTTGCAGCAGTTAGTGTGATGTTTGCCGATATTGTGGGCTTCACCCAGTTGTCAGCATCAATCTCGCCCAAACAATTAGTACATTTGCTCAACGATATATTTTCCAAGTTCGACGAGCTCGCCGAAAAGCACGGTTTAGAAAAAATTAAGACAATTGGCGACTCTTATATGGTAGTAGCCGGACTGCCAAATCCGAGAGACGATCACGGAGATGCGATCGCCGAAATGGCACTAGATATGCAAGAAGCCATCACCACATACAGAGAAAAGCTCGGCATCAGTCTCAGCATCCGCATCGGCATTCATTCCGGGCCAGTCGTAGCCGGAATCATCGGGACGAAAAAGTTTATTTACGATTTGTGGGGAGATACGGTAAATACCGCTTCTCGGATGGAATCTCACGGTATCCCGGACGGAATTCAGATTACGGAAGCAACTTATTTGCTCATTGAAGACAAGTATGAGTTTGAGAAACGCGGTTTAATCAGTGTTAAGGGTAAGGGACAAATGGCTGCTTACTTGTTGAAAGGAAGATTTCATCAGTTGACAGTTGACAGTTGACAGTTGACAGTTGACAGTTGACAGCTACCCTGACGGTGTTATACCAATTTT
>JAYUGZ010000856.1:0-3057 GCA_043767465.1 Cyanobacteriota bacterium | reverse complement strand
CAAATCCCATACCGATAAACGCAAATACCAATATATTTAACAGTTCAATAATTTCGATGCCTCTCAACAAGTCGCCGATAATCAGGATTGTATATAATACTTTGTCTGCCAGTAGTAAAGCTGCGAACTTGATCAGAATTGAAACGCCGACAATAGTACCTGCAATCGCCAGATACCCGATGCCACCTAGAACGTAGAGAAAAATCGAACCAACTTGTTTTAATGACTGCATGGAATTACTGATTCTTGTGAAAGTTTAGGAGTCTGATTGACCAAACAACTTGAAATTTTAGATCAATCTGGAACTCCAAATTTGACTTGTAAAATTGATTAGATTGACATCAGCAAAGTGAATCTGAAATCTATAATCTACAATCGATTGACAAGTTCTCGTGCGGCCGCTTTCGCGACTTCTAAGATCCGTTCCTTCACAACACCCTCTTCGATCGCCCTCGGCTCCGGTTCCAGTTCGCGATCGATCCCCAACCATAAAAGATACTCGATATTTCCAGCAGGGCCAAGTAAAGGCGACCACGTTAAGCCACGTTCCTCCCATCCTAAAGCTCTCGCGGCTTTCCACACTTGAAAAATCGCATCGGCTTGAGTTGCTGAGTCTCGCACTACGCCTTTTTTCCCGACTCTCTCGCGCCCAACTTCAAACTGCGGCTTTACCAACAATATCGCTTCCTTCGGTACTGCCAACAATTCCCACAGCGCCGGTAAAATCTTATCTAGGGAAATAAACGACACATCTACTACCGCCAAATCTGCTCGCTCAGAGTCACCATAAAGCTCAGTAGGAGTCATATACCGCAAATTGGTGCGTTCTTTCAAAACTACCCTCGGATCGTTGCGCAAGCCCCAATCTGCTTGACCGTAGCCAACATCTACGCCGTAGACTTTAGCTGCGCCAGCTTGCAGGAGACAGTCAGTAAAACCGCCTGTGGAAATGCCGCCGTCGAGACAAATTCGATCTGTCACGGGAATGGCAAAAACTTCTAAAGCTTTGGCTAATTTGTCGCCGCCTCTGGAAACGTAGCGCGATCGCTCTTTGATCTGAATTTTTGATGCAATGTCAACCTCAGTGCCCGGTTTGTCAACTACCTGCTGGTTTATAGAGACTTTCCCAGTCCGAATCAAGGCCTGAGCTTGCTGTCTGGAAGTGCACAAATCCAGGCTGACCAATAATGTGTCTAGTCGCTGTTTAGCCAAGGTTTTTAATCTGTACGGATCGGGTTGAGGACAGTACAAGATTAGCACTTACGTACAAACTCAACTGCAAATTTTTGGCGACCATTTTAGCGATCCGAGCAGGATCTGAGCGATCGCCCCCAGCTTACATTATGTGACTCAGATCGCTCTGCGCGTTTAGTTTTATCACAGACAAACAATTCGTAGAATCACACAAAAATTTTGGCGGCTAGCGGATTATATAAGTACAGATAAAACCATTACTAGAATCAGGACAATCGACCATGAAAACAATTAACTTTCCTATCACAAATCCGGGCAATTGTCAAGAAAGCCCTCTAGCCTTCGTCAGTGGTGATATCATCCACATTCTTTACCCCAACGGCGAAGTAGAAGCAACAACCGCCGACCAAATCGATCGCCGCCAAACCAAAAATCCCCTCGACAAATGCCTTGTCTGGGGACGTGTCGGCGATTTTTAAGTCATAAAAAAGATCGCTTGGAGGCTGTGAAGCCAAAAAGAGCGATCGATCCAACTGCTGCTAACTGCCAGCCACAATTACAATTTGTGACTAAAAGAACCAGCAAATTGACTTAAATATCTTGTTCGCTCAATTCGCGAATCATGTAATCAAAAGGCTGCTCCAAAAAAGACCCTACAGACAAGCCAGCAGCTTCCACTTGAGCCTTAACCATCTCCTTCATAATGCTAATCCCCATCACCGTCGGGCCAATGGGAACGCCCAGAGAATTGTAAGTTTCCCGCAAACCTTGCAGCACACGCTCGTCGAGCACATCCGTACTTCCAGCCACGAGGGCGTAAGTAGCATAGCGCAAGTAATAGTCCATATCCCGCAGACAAGCCGCGTAACGGCGAGTCGTGTAAGCATTTCCACCCGGGCGGATCAGTTCCGGCTGTTCAGCAAATAGCTGAATACCAGCTTGCTTAACAATCGCCGCAGCATTGCTGTTAATCGCCGCTGCCGCCTGTACCCGTGCTGTGCCCGTTGCAAAATAAGATTTCAACCGATCGATACCATCTCGGTCTAAATACCTACCAGCAACATCATAATTTTCAATCAGACTCGTCACTGCATCGCGCATAAGTTTCTCTCCAAAAAATCTTTATCAATACTTTGCTATCTGAGATAGACCGCCTATTGTAGACTACTACAAATCGGCGTTTGATTAAGATTTGAGATAGAATTTTCTGACGATCGCTTAATCCCGGCAGAAAAACCCCAATGCAGGAAAATGCCCGATCGGCGATCGACCAGACTCAACCAATATCAGGAGTAAGTCATGTTCCAGACACCCCAAGAAGCCTTAAACTACATACAAGAAAATAAGATCCTGATCGTTGACCTCAAATTCATCGATATGCCGGGGATCTGGCAACACCTTTCCCTGTACCACGACCAAATCGACGAAACAGCCTTCACCGAGGGCGTACCCTTCGACGGTTCCAGCATTCGGGGCTGGAAAGCCATCAACGAATCAGACATGACAATGGTGATCGATCCTACCACCGCGTGGATCGACCCGTTCATGGCAGAACCCACCATCAGCTTCATTTGCAGCATCAAAGAACCCCGCACAGGCCAACCCTACAGCCGCTGTCCCCGCACCATAGCCCAAAAAGCCATAGATTACCTACTTACCACCGGTTTCGGCGATACAGCATTCTTCGGCCCAGAAGCAGAATTCTTCATTTTTGACGACGTTCGCTTCGACCAAACCCAAAATTCCGGCTACTATTATGTAGATTCGATCGAAGGTCGCTGGAATTCCGGCAAAGAAGAACCAGGCGGCAACCTCGGCTACAAACCGCGTTACAAAGAAGGTTATTTCCCAGTAGCACCAACC
>JAYUGZ010000855.1:0-3058 GCA_043767465.1 Cyanobacteriota bacterium | reverse complement strand
GACGAACCAGGCAAAGAACAATGGTCTTTGTCTAGCGGCGCGCTAGTTCTATTTAATGACAAATCGAGTGGCCCCAAAATACCAGTTTGGCAACAAACCAAAGTGAGCGCTCCACGCCGCCCAGCAATGCTCTCTCAAGTTCATTTGAAGCTATCTGACAACTTCAAAAGCTCTCAAGTATTTATCACTGCCGATAGCCTTGCTAGCCCTCACATTAGCGTTTTCCAGAAGACTAGCAACGGCTGGCAAGCTGTAGATATATCCGGTACTAAACAGCTAGTTTTTAGCACTGATATTGTGTTAGGTGTAGAATCAAAACAATTTGCCGATCGCAATTGGAACGGTCTGATTAATCTGAAAGCAACTGCCATCAATAATGGTACACAAATCGCCTCAAATACTATCCAAATGGGCGTTACTCCTTGGATCATGCCGTCCAATAGCGCACCAGTGACAGAAGTTCAAGTCAGCGACAGAGGCTCGGCCAACAGCCAATTCATCTCCCAACTCAAACAAGCGGTAGAACCGACTGGTGCTCAAGTGAAAGTCATTCAGGGCGATCGGGCTTGGATGCAAGACACCCAGAAAAATGGCTACGTTCAATTTCCCGAAAAACTCAAACTCCGCAATTTTAATGTAGCCATCAAAAGCAATAGCAATCCCACAGAAAACAACCCTCCTAAATCAAATTCAGATAGGGATTTGAGCGTATTTAAAATCGGCAAACCTCGTAATGAAGAATCCGTAAATCAGTGGGCTGATGGCTACGGAAATTTGCAAGTAACGCCGCCGATTCCCGCCTATCCAATGGGTCGAGTTTATTACGGCAATCCGGGGAATTCTAGTTTTAATCCAGAAGTGCTTGATTTCATTAAAGCCCAGAGAATTCAAGGCCAACCAGTAGATATTGATACTTCTTGGCTCTTGACTCGCCAAGTCGATGAAATTATCAACTTTATTCCCAGTAAAACTCCCGGAAAGTATATAATGGCGATCGCCAGTCCAGAAGCCGGAATTAAGCTGTTGGAAGAATTGGCAGGAAAAGGTTACGGCGATGTAATTATCAATCGCGGTTTGAGTAATGAAATTACAGTCAGCGCTGCTTTGAAAAATCAAGCTTTAATTCAACATAATCTCAATTTGCAAAAGCAGAAACTAAATCCGATTGTAGAGAAGTTGAAAAGAGAGTTTTTACTCACAGATGACCAAATTATCCAAGTTCCAGCGATGTTTGGCTACAGCGGTTATGCTTGGTGGCCAAATATGGTTAATTCAGTGCCAGTAAATGGCAAGTTGTTAGTTTCTAATCCCCGTGGTGCAATGATTGATGGTAAGGATTACACTCAGGAAAGATTGCGCCAGTTACTACTGCCTTTTGGTGTGAATATTAGTTTTCTTGACGATAGGTATTACCAAGAACTTAGGGGGAATGTGCAGTCGGCAACAAATACTGTGAGGAAGGGAGAAGAACGACCTTTTTGGCAGTCTTTACCTAATAATTAGTTATCGGGAATGGGTAATATCGTTTACTTTTGTTTTAGGATGATTTAACCGCAGAAGCCACAGAGGTCACAGAGCAAGATGAGAGAGATAAATCATTCCTATACCAACGGATTTGATATAATGCAGATGTTCCATATTCATCTGCGTTTATCTGTGTTTATCTGCCCATATCTGCGGTAAAAAAAAGAGATTTGCAAGAAGATAAATCAATAATTCCGATACCAACAGATTTGATATAATTTGTAGGGGCGGGTTCACCAACAATACTCGCCTGTAACTAACAATCTCGTAAACCCGCCCGCACCTAGAATTTTATCCCCATGAGCGACCAACCGGAAAACAATCAAATTCTGACTCAGCAACCGGAAACGATTGCCAGTTTCGATGCAGATTCCGAATCAGCAGAAACTCCGACTGAAATTGCCCCATATGAAGATACTTTAACTGCTAATCCCGAACCAGCAGAAACTCCGACTGAAATTGCCGTCAGAGAAGATATTATAGCCACAACAAGCAAACCAGAAACTTTTCCAATAGCTGCCGAAATCCCACCAGCAACTATTGATTATGAAAATTACCCAACTCAACTAAATCAGACAGCAATTACCGAACCCAAAAAAAATGGGGTTTGGCAAATTGTAGCTGTTTTTCTCAGCGGAATGTTAGTCGGTTCTGTACTCAGCCTGGGCGGTTTAATAGCATGGAGAATGTATCAAGAAAGAGTCAATCTTCAAATCAGGTTGCCCTCTGACGTACCACTTCCTGAAAGCCCTTCCCCTGTCCCAGCAGCGCCCGCTAATCGACTTGCCACGATTCCCCCCGCACCAGGAATCGCCCAGCCACCGGCAAGCCTACCGTCGCCCAATCCGACACAAATACCGTCCCTGTCGGGAGTTCCCCAACTGGCATCACCATCACCATCGCCATCTCCCTCACCGTCAGCCTCTCCTGCTGCTGAAACTGCTGTTACTGAGCGAGTTAGCTTTGAACCAGGTGCTACGGGAGTTACTCTCACCAATACTTTGCCAGAAAACAAATCAAAGCGCTACTTACTTGAGTGCAATAGCGGCCAAAGCATGACAGTAAAAGTTCAAGAAGGCACTGTTAGCGCCGCAATTATTGCCCCTAACGGCGAAAAAGTTGCTACCGTAAATAGCACGACTCCGTGGCAAGGTCAACTATCCAGTAGCGGCGACTATACTATTGAAATTTCTGGTGACAATAAAGCTAACTATGGAGTTAAAATTGAAGTAAAATAGTAAGTCAGTCATACCAATTTTTTATGAAGCTGCATATAATTCGATCCCCCCTAACCCCCCTTAAGAAGGGGGGGACAAGAGTCCAATCAAAGTCCCCCTTCTTAAGGGGGATTTAGGGGGATCGGAATATTTGCAAGTTCACCTTAAATTGGTATCACTCGTTCTAATCAATTACCAACGACCAATGATCGCACAAGTATCTCCAAGCATCTACGAAGCAAAGACTCAGGAAATTGCTAAAGAAATCCTGAAGGCAACTCAAGACAAAAAACGCTCCTTTCTCGGTCAACTGCAAG
>JAYUGZ010000854.1:0-3060 GCA_043767465.1 Cyanobacteriota bacterium | reverse complement strand
AGAAAATCGGGTCATACCCGAAACCTCCGGTACCGCGAGGAGTGTGCAGGATTTCGCCTCGGCAAATTCCTTCTACTTGCAGGGCAATTGTACCGTCGGGACGGGCGATCGCGATCGCACACACAAATTGTGCTCCCCGGTTTTCTTCACTTCCCAATTCTTTGAGAAGCCGGGATATCCTGTCAGCATCGCTTGAACCGTAGCGCGCCGAGTAAATCCCCGGTTGACCATCGAGTGCATCTACCATTAAACCAGAATCATCTGCGATCGACCATTGACCAGTTGCTTTAGCAATTTCAGAAGCTTTCAAACAAGCATTAGCAATAAAAGTTTCCCCAGTTTCCTCAATTTCCAACTCTTCCGGTTTCAGTTGCAACTCCCACCCCAAATCCTGAAGATAAAGCTGCATTTCCTTAAGTTTACCCGGATTGCCGGTAGCTACAACTAACAATTGATTATTTGTCATTATTTCGATTAAAACTTACCCATCGATATTAGCAAAAGATTGGTGAAACGGCTGCAACAAAATCCCCAAAATCTTGTCAACGTTTTGAATATAGTATTCAATCGGATCGATATAAACAGTAGTTTCCTCCAAAATCAAGAATTTCCAGTTTGTTCCCGTCGTCACCGCGCCGTAAATGCGATCGACTTCACTGTCTTGGTTTTGATTGAAACATTGAGCCGCCACCATTGCTGCAACACATTGACCCAACCCGCCCATAATATCTTCTTTTTTAGCCTCAAAAATTGTCACAACCGGAGCACTGATGAACAATTGTTCTGGAGAACCGCTAATAATATAATCGCAAAATCCTTGCAAACCTCTTTCAGGATCGACTGTAAAATCTTTACCTGAAAATAGAGAAACTTGTTTGTTTAACATTCGCCTAACTTCTGCCAAAATCGGAGCAATTAAAAATTCAGATCGAGCTTTTTCAGTTGATATAAAAGTTGCGAGTGGTACATAATCGATGAGGATTGTTGTTAATATTTCTGATGGTGTAACAGGTTTTGTGTTGGCAAATAAATTGCGTGTTTCATCTAAGGTTAATCCAAAATCTTTTTTGACTCTCGCAAGGCTGAAATCGCTGTAGGCCATTTGTTTATACCAATTAGTGAAAACTATTGCAACATTAACCTACGGCTATTTCATTTATGAATAAGAAAGATTTATTTTAACTTAACCGCAGAGGGCGCACAGAACGCAGAGAAATAGAGGTTTAAGATCAATCTATCCGCGTTAATCTGCGTTCATCTGCGATTGCAAACTCTTCTCAATTCTGCGCCCAAGCTTTCGCCCAGTTTAAGTTTTGCATAACTTCTTTCAATGTGGCTGCTTCGGAATACAGCCGCAATACTGGTTCGGTTCCGCTAAACCGAATTAACAGCCAACTTCCGTCAGCCAAACGGAATTTATATCCGTCTACTTTGTTGCAGTCTACTACTGCTTTGCCGGCGATTTCTGTTAATGGTTGGTTTTGCAGCAGTGACAGCAACCGCGCTCTTTCTGCCATGTTTGCTAGGTGCAAGTCGATTCTGTCGTAGGCTGAGGTAAACTCGGTTTCTTTTTGCAGTCGGCTGTAAATTTCGCTTAAGTCTTCGCCGGATTTGACGACTGCTTCTAACAAGTACAGCGCTGAGAGTAAAGCGTCTCTTTCGGGAATGTGCGTACCGTAGCCGATTCCTCCTGATTCTTCGCCGCCGACTAGGACTTGGGTTGTTAACATTCGATCGGCTATATACTTGTAACCGATCGGCGTTTCAAACAATGGTAAGCCGTAAAGTTGGGCAATTTTGGGCATGATGTCGGAACCGCTGACGGTTTTAATCACTTCTCCGGTGAACCCGCGCCGTTTTGCTAGGTGTTCGATTAATATGGGAACTAGGATTTGTGAACTCAGGAAGTTGCCGCTAGAGTCAACGGCTGCAATGCGATCGCTATCTCCATCAAATACAAATCCGATCGCCAAACCGGAGCTTTTTCGCTGGTGAGTTCGCATCACCCGAAACAACTGTGAAAGGTAGCGCGGCAAAGGTTCGGGTGCACCGCCACCAAACAGCGGATCGCGATCGCTGTTGACTTCCTGCACTGTTTCTTCTAATATTTGAGCTAAGCCGCCCGCCGCCGCACCGTGCATCACATCTACAAATACTGTAATTTTGCCGGATGCGATCGCCTCTTGAATCGCTTCAATATCTACCATTTCCCGCAAGGTTTTGCAGTAAGCTGGCCAAGGATTGAAACTCTCCAATTTGCCAGGAGTTGCTGAAATTGCCGCCGGATAATCGAGTTTTGCTTCTATCTGTTGAGTAACTTCCGGCGAAACGGAACCGCCAAATCCGCCCTTGACTTTTAACCCTAAATATGCACCCGGATTGTGGCTGGCCGTCAGGACGATCGCGCCCAAAGCATTCAATTGTTTGGCAGCCAAACTAAAAGCCGGAGTCGGAGCATAAGAATCGCTCAGTAACACGTCAAATCCTGCGTTCTGGACTGCCTTAGCTGCTGCGAGGGCAAATTCTGAGGCCAAAAATCGGCGATCGTAACCGACGATTACAGTACCGCTGCTGGCATCATTGCCACCAGTTTGTCCGAGAACTTGTGCCGCTAGAGGAGCTACTAACGCCACGCGATCGAATGTAAAATCGTCAGCAATAATGCCGCGCCAGCCATCTGTACCGAATTTAATAGGATTCATTTAGTCACAAGCCATAGGTCACAAATCTATTTTATGGGCTTCTTCCTTCTTCGTCACTAGCAACCGATAACAGTAACCGGTTCCCAGAGTCTGCCTGGGAACCGATGTCTAAAGTCTCTCTGCCTCCTTCGGGAAGTAAAATAGGAAGCAGAGTCTCTAGATTTGTGTTACCAGGGAGAGTCTGGTAACAAGTAAGGCAGAATTTAAGAAGAGTTGAGAATTCAAGAATCTTTCTTGCTTGTCAGTTAAAACCAGAAATTCCGACTTCCATCGGACTTCTTCCGACTTCCATCGGACTTCTTCCGACTTCCATCGGACTTCTAAAAGAATGCTGGTTGGTGGCGGATCAAATTTAGGA
>JAYUGZ010000853.1:0-1112 GCA_043767465.1 Cyanobacteriota bacterium | reverse complement strand
CGAAATTGCGGAAAGCACCGGCAAAATCCGGCTTCAGGGCGATCGCCTTTTCGTAAGCAGAAACCGCTTGCTGCCACTGTTCCTGCTGCGCGCAAATGCTGCCATAATTAGCGTAGGCTTCGGCAAAATTTGGGTTAATTTCTATTGCTTTGACATAGCAACTTTTAGCTTCATCAATTTTGCCGCCAGCTTGCAGGGCGTTGCCCAACATTTTGTAAAGTGGCGCTTCCGGCTTAATTTGTAGCGCTTTTTTGCAAGCAGAAATTGCTTGTTCCATTTTGCCTTGAGCAAAATAGCCTTCTGCGAGTATTTTATATGCTTCTGGATCTTCTGTACTAATTCCAGCATTCACAGGTGGCTGAACTTGTTGTTTAATTTTTTGTTTAATTTGCTCAGGTATTTGTTGCAGTATTTCTGGCGGTATTTTTCGCAATATTTCTTGCGGTATTTGTTGTTGAACCTGTGGTTTTGGAACTTGTGGCGCTATTTGTTGTGGAACTTGTGGCGACTTAACAGCACCATTTGTGCCGTTTGCACCAGCCAAAGTTTGCTGTCCTTCGCTACCATTTCTAGCATGAGCGGCGTTGAGTTCGATCGCCTTGCGATAATATGCAGTCGCTTCCTCTAACTTGCCTTGTTTTTTCAGCGCTTCGCCCAAATTTTGGTAAGCAGTCGCCAAATTAGGATCTAACTTGATTGTGCGCTGATAACAGGCGATCGCCTCGGGCAATTTTTCCTGTCGCAAAAAAGCATCACCCATGCTCAAATGTTCTGACGGTTTTGCCTTTTCCGGTTCCAAAGAAAATGCGCGATACCAGCATTCCTGAGCTTCAGCCGGTTTACCAATTTGTCCGAATACTTTTGCTAAATTCCGGTAAACTCCGGCAAAATTCGGCTTAAGGGCGATCGCTTTTTGGTAAAACTCGATCGCCTCCGACCATTTTTCCTGCTGCGCGTAAATGCTGCCCAAATTCGCGTATACTTCCGCAAAATTCGGTTCTATTTCAATTGCTTTAGCGTACCAGTGCCGCGCCTCTTCCATCCGGCCTTGAGCTTGCAGCGCGTTGCCCAAAGTCTTGTAAGCCGGTGCAAAATTGGGGTGAATCTTCAAA
>JAYUGZ010000852.1:0-3063 GCA_043767465.1 Cyanobacteriota bacterium | reverse complement strand
TAGCAGAATCTGACTAGATAACTGCCAGTATATTGTTAATTACTAGGCGCGTCAAGTCCGATCGCATTTTGCAAGGACTTGACTGGAATTTGCCAGTCATGTTTGCGGGATTGTTTTTTGGTGACTAAGGCAACTCAACAACTGGGTTTGTTGGATAATTTAACTAAAAGGCGATCGACATTAAGGTAAGTTTTGAGATGATCTCTTCTGCCATTCTCCCTCTTCCTTCGCGTCCTTAGCGCCTTCTTGCTTTCCTTAAAACAGCAAAACTCGCGATTTTCCAAGGTTCTATCTTAAAACCTTGCCCTTGAGGCAACTTTTCAGACAAATTTGCAGGTAGTTCTAACAAATCGACAGGCTCTAAAATCTCCAATCCCAAATCGCTATCCAATTCTAATACAGCCTGTTTACCCTCCGATTCGCAACACCGCAAAATCCACACATCCGCATCATCTTCCGACTGTTTGAAAGCCATCAACACTAAATTTTTGGCGGACAAATCCAAAAACTTGCCAACTGCGGGTAGACTCTTGTTTAGGTTTTTCTGCAACTGTGGCAAGACTTTTACCAGCAGTGGCAAATTCAACTCGTATCCGCGCCGAACTGTATCAGCCTCTTGCCAATTTCCAGCGTGGGGATAGACTGCACAAGTAAATTCCGAAACTCCTTTATCTGCTGCTTCATCGGGCCAAGTCGAACCCCGGAGTAAAGTCAGCCGGATTTGATTTGGTTGAATGTCGCAACCGTATTTGCAATCATTGAGCAAACTCACTCCAAAACCGTCATTGCTGATATCTACCCAGCGCAAAATCGGTACTTCCCATTTGGCTTTTTCGGCGGCTGTCTGCGGTTTGGTTGTGCGTGCGATCGCACCGCCGGGAATTTCGCAAGTTGCAAAATCTGCTGCGACATTTAACCCAAAGGCTGTTTTCACTAAAACGTGCTGTTCTTGCCAATTTACGACTGTCTTAATTTTCAGCAGTGGCGAACCTACTTCTACTATATAATCTTGGCAAAACTCCGATTTACCAATTTGCATAACTACGCGCAAACTCTGCCGCACTTCTCCCCGCTCAACCCAAGAAATCTGTTTGAGTATCGGCGCAGGTAAAGGATGTTTTTGATAATTCGGATCGATGTTCCAAGCATCCCAATATTGACCGCTGTCTTGAAATGCTTGGAGTTGATTGCCTCCGGCTGCATTCAGGACTTCTCTGTTGTTTACTTTATCCCAGATGCTGGATAAATTGCCAGTTTCTGCGTCTACTTTTGCCCGAATAAGTTGATTTTCCAAGACCATTTCTTGGACTGCAAAATGCGTTTCTTGACAAGGCGTGTTTTTTTGTGTTATACCGTATGTAAGTTTTGGTACGTCTGTCTTTTTTTCGGTCGCTGGGCTTGCTGGCGGGCGATCGACAGTTTGAGCTTCTTGGCGACAGAGCCAAAACAGGCGGTAGCCGATCGCAGGCACATCATTCGCGCCAAATAATAGTGTAGACTGCGGTTGCAGCCGATCGCCCTTGACAATCTGGGAAGTCAACCGTTGTCCCGATAAGTCGTAAATTTGCCAAGCTGCATCGGAGGAATCGGGAAGAGTTACGGCGACAACCTCAGACCGCGACCAATTGAGAGAATTGAAAACAAAAATCGGTTGAGCGTCGGGCTGCGGTGGGGAAGGTAGAGAAATTTGAGCTGCGATGGCATCTAAGGATTGTAGCAGGATGTGGCGGCAAGTGCGATCGACCTCCGCAAAGACTAGATTAGCATCCGTGTAGACTTGGGCGATCGCCGAACCCGGCAAAATATCGTGAAACTGGTTAAACAACACTTGTTTCCAAGCAGATTCTAACTCAGATTTGGGATAAACCGCATCAGTGCAAATCGTTGCTAGCGAAGACAGCAATTCCGCTTGATACAGCAAATCTTCGCAGCGGCGGTTTTGGCGTTTTTGGTCAGCGCGAGTCGTGTAACAACCGCGGTGGAATTCCAGGTAAAGTTCGTCTTGCCAAATCGGCAGAATGGGAGAGTGGGAGAGGGGGAGAGGGGGAGAGGGGGAGAGGGGGAGAGTGGGAGAGGGGGAGAGTGGGAGGGTGGGAGAATTTTTTAGTTGGGATTTCTCGTGGTAAATCTCCGTTGGGAAATCAAGATATTTAGGCTCAGATTCCGACAATTGCCCGGAAAAACTACCGCCTAACGCGGACAAGTTTTCGGCTGTTTTCCGAAGTTTCAAACTTTCCGGGTTTTCGGGCGACTTCGTTTCACTTTCTGGTAAAGTTGCCGAATTTTCGAGCAAGTTGGGAGATGCGACATCCGCCAAAGTTTCGACAACTTTCCCAGATTGCCAACTTTCGGGAGTTTCTGAATTTGAACTTGGACTTTCGGGTAAAATTGCCGAATTTTCGAGCAAGTTGGGAGATGCGACATCCGCCAAAGTTTCGACAACTTCGGGAAGTTGCAAAATTTCCCTACTTGGTGGCACAGAAACATCAGATTGAGACTCGGACTCCGCAACTTCCGGCAAAAACTGACTCTCAATCAAAGACAAATAATCAACCGCCTTCGCAAACTCCATCCTGGGGAAAAAAGGCGACATTTTCCAGCGTTTCGCCGCCTCCAACATATCACGAGTCGGGCCGCCGCCGTGGTCGCCAACTCCCGGCAACCAAAGAGCATCTTGCAAACCAGTTTTAACTTGCCAATCAAAAGCATGACTTGCCATTTTAACAGATTCTATACTTTCGCCGATCGCACCAGACATCATACTAAATATTTTAGTACCGTCCAACCCTTCCCAGCAAAACGCACCCTGGGGAAATTCCGTCGAATCATTCCAGCGCAACTTCTGCGTCACAAAATAATCAACTCCACCGTCGCGCAAAATCTGAGGTAATTGCCAGCCAAAACCGAAAGTATCAGGTAGCCAAGCCACCCGCATCAATTCCCCAAACTTTTCTTGCGCGTAACGCTGGCCGTAAAAAACTTGTCGCACCATTGATTCAGCCGAAATCAAGTTTAAATCCGGTTCCACCCACATCCCACCGACAACTTCCCATAAACCCGCAG
>JAYUGZ010000851.1:0-1115 GCA_043767465.1 Cyanobacteriota bacterium | reverse complement strand
CAGGTACCTTTGGTTAGTTGTTGACGGGAGCCTTCACCCATATATACGGGTGCGGTGAATTGCTCACACTGTACCTGTAATTGGTCTAAGTTGAGGCTAACTTTGCTTTGAGGGTTGAGTCTCAATATTTCTTGGAGACGGGTGGTAGTGGCGGGATCTGCGGTGACACAGGGGATGCCCATGGCGACGCAGTTACCAAAGAAGATTTCGGAGTAGCTTTCGCCGATGATGGCTTGGATGCCCCATTTTGCGAGGGCTTGGGGTGCATGTTCGCGACTGGAACCGCAGCCGAAGTTGCTATTGACGATGAGGATGTTTGCGCCTTGGAATTGGGGTAAGTCGAAGGGGTGGGTGCCTTTGAGTTGGCTGCGATCGTCTTCAAATACATTAGCACCTAGTCCGTCGAAGGTGACGCACCGGAGGAATCTGGCGGGGATAATTCGATCTGTGTCGATGTCGTTCCCGGTGAGGGGGATGGCTGTGCTGGTGATGATGGTGATTTTCATTTTTTTAAACGCAGAGTGGGAGGCATTTCGGCTACGCTCAATGACCGATGAAGGAGAGCGCAGCGGAAAGTGCGGTCTTGGGGTTTCCCCAAGTAGAGCACCTTTTCAAGACAGAGAGGCTGTTTGTGGGGGGTTTAGTTGGTGAGGATTGCTTCGGCTTCGATTTCGATGAGGATGTCGGGGGCGATGAGGCGGCTGACTTCGACCATTGTGGTGGTGGGGCGGATGTCGCCAAAGGTTTCGCCGTGGGCTTTGCCGATGAGTTCCCATTCGGTGATGTTGGTGCAGTAGATGCGGGTGCGTACTACGTCGTTAAGGGTGGCTCCGGCTTGGTGGAGGGCGGTTTCGATGTTGAGGATGATTTGTTTGGTTTGGGCGTATACATCGCCGATACCGACTAGTTCGCCGTCTTTGTTGGATGCGGTGGTACCGGAGATATGGATGGTGTTACCGATTTTGACGGCGCGGGAGTAACCGATGATTGGTTCCCATTTTGAGCCTGTGGAGATGTTTTGACGGGTCATGGTTTTATGGTTATTTAGATTTTTTAGTATAATTTGAGTTGGTCATATATCGATCGATCTTATGAAGCGTCAATTTTTTGGGTTG
>JAYUGZ010000850.1:0-3071 GCA_043767465.1 Cyanobacteriota bacterium | reverse complement strand
TTGCGCGATTTAGTCAATCGTTTTCGCAAACTTTCTTATGCCGAAAGGTTGGCAATTCCGGGAATGTCGGACAAGCGGGCAGAAATTATTCTGGCGGGCGCTTTGATTTTGCAGGAAGCAATGGTATTATTAGGTATGGAATCGCTCACTGTGTGCGATCGATCTTTGAGAGAAGGCGTCATTGTTGACTGGATGCTGAGTCGCGGTTTGATTGAAAATCGCTTGCGCTATCAAGGTTCAATCCGCCAGCGCAGCGTTTTACACATGGCCCAAAAATATCAAGTCAGCTTAGAACAAAGCGAAAGAACCGCAGCATTTGCGCTCAAATTGTTCGACCAAACCCAAGGAATTCTGCACTCTTGGGGAACCGAAGAACGAGAGTTGCTGTGGGCGGCTGCGATTTTGCACAATTGCGGTTTGTACGTCAGTCATTCAGCACACCACAAGCATTCTTACTATTTAATTCGCAATGGTGAGTTATTGGGATATACTGAAACTGAGATTGAAGTAATTGCTAATTTAGCGCGCTATCACCGAAAAAATTCTCCCAAGAAAAAGCATGAAAATTTTATGATTCTTCCGAAAAAGTATCGGGAAGTGGTTAGTAAATTGCATCCGTTACTCAGGCTGGCTGTGGCTTTGGATAGACGGCAAATTGGGGCAATTTCTGATTTCAAATGCGAACACCGCCCGGAAGTTAGAGAATTTCACTTGCGGCTACAACCGCTTAATGCCGGTGATGATTGTGCTCTGGAACTGTGGAGTTTAGATTATAAAAAACCACCTTTTGAAGATGAGTACAATCTCAAATTAGTAGCAACTTTAGAGGGAGTCGGCGGTTAAAACCGCGTCTACACAAACGAAGTCCGCCTTCGCGGACTCAGAAATTGAGAATGATTCTTATAAGTTGCTAGCAAAGGGCAATTTTCAGTTGTTCAATTCACAGTCAACAGTCAACAATGTCAAACCCCTTACTTTCCCTCAACTACGAGCCCGCCCTCGAATCCCTCGGCGGCGACTATTTTGATGAAGTCCCGGCGGCGGAATTTCCGCAGCACATCCTCCGCTTCCGCAACGACCAATTACTGCCAAAATTAGGTTTAGAGCCCGCCCAAGTAACCGACCAACATTTCATCGAAGCATTCGGCGAATTTCACTGCGTGCGTCCCTTTCTCGCACTCCGCTACCACGGCTATCAATTCAACGAATATAACCCGAATTTAGGCGACGGTAGAGGCTTTTTATACGGTCAAGTTCGCGGCATTGATGGCAGACTTTACGACTTCGGCACAAAAGGTTCTGGCCGCACGCCCTACTCGCGGTCTGCTGACGGTAGACTTACTCTAAAAGGGGGAATTCGCGAAGTTTTGGCGGCGGAAGCTTTGCATCGGTTGGGGGTGAATACTTCTCGCTGTTTTAGTTTAGTTGAAACGGGGGATGCTTTGTGGCGGGGCGATGAACCTTCTCCAACGCGATCGTCTGTAATGGTTCGTTTCAGTCACTCTCACATCCGCTTTGGCACTTTTGAAAGACTAAATTATCTTCGCCGCCCGGACTTAATTAAAAAACTTTTAGATTTTGTAATTGAATATTACTATCCTGAACTGCATTTAGCAGCCAGCAATGCGGCTGTTTCCCCAGCAGAAAAGTATGCGCTATTTTATGCGGATTTAGTTAAGCGAGTAGCTGAATTAGTCGCTCAGTGGATGGCGGCAGGATTTTGTCACGCTGTGCTGAATACTGATAATATGTCGATTACTGGAGAAAGTTTTGATTACGGGCCTTTTGCTTTTATCCCAACTTACGATCTTAAGTTTACAGCAGCTTATTTCGATTACTACGGTCTTTATTGTTACGGAAATCAACCGTTTATTTGCAAGGGGAATTTGGAGAAGCTCCAGCAACCGCTAGCATCGGCGATTCCTCAAGCTGATATGGATGCTGCTTTGGTCAAGTTTGGCGAGTATTACAATGCAGCTTACCGACAGTTGATGCTGAATAGATTGGGATTTGAGGATTTGCCAGAGGCTGATGGTGATGAGTTGTTGCAACTGACAATTAAGATGCTGGCGGAGTCTCAAGTTGATTATCAGGGTTTCTTTTTTGAATTACGAAAACAGTTTAACCCTAGTTGGCGAGATGATGTCAATCAAATTTTTAGCGAGGCGGAACCTGCGGAGTTGTTAGCACCTTGGCGACAGTTTTATTGTCACGTTTTGCAAAGTTTGTCGGCGGACGATATGGACAAAATGGCGGACAGGTTGCGGAAGCAAAATCCCGAACAATCGCTGTTGAGACCGACGATTGAGGCTGTTTGGGAGCCGATCGCCCTTGAGGATAATTGGCAACCGTTTTATGAGTTGGTGAAGCGAATTCAAGAATTGTAAAGAGGATTGTTGACTGTTAACTGTTGACTGTTAACAGTTAACAGTTAACAGTCAACAATTATTTGAGTTTTTCTATCTCAAATTGTGCGTCTTTGTAACCGCCAGTAAGTCCTTGATCGAGAAAGATTTTTCCCGCTTTTTCTAAGTCGCTAATTGCTCCTGCTTTGTCTCCCAATGAGCGACGAACCATGCCTCTACCGTAGTAAGCTGCGGCATAATTCGGATTGATCCGAAGGGCTTGCACGTAATCGCCGATCGCACTATTGGAATTATTTAACTGCTGGTAAATCTTCGCTCGATTGGCGTAGGCTTCAGCATCGTTGGGATTGAGCCCGATTGCTGCGGTAAAATCTGCGATCGCCCCTTGGGCGTCTCCCCCTCCGCTGCGAGCCAAACCGCGGTTGCTCAAAGCATGATAATCCTTGGGATTTAGTGTCACTGCTTGAGTGCAATCGCCAATTGCTTTCGGATAATCCTTTAAGTTTAAATAAGCTATACAGCGATTGTTGTAAGCAACCGCATCCTGATTGTTCAGCTCTATTGCCTGAGTGCAATCGTCAATTGCTGCTGGATACGCTCCCAAATTCAACTGCGTGCTGCAACGATTCGCGTAAGCATCTCCACTCTTGGGAGCGATCGCAATTACCTGAGAATAATCCGCCAAAGCTCCCTGATAATCTCCTA
>JAYUGZ010000849.1:0-1117 GCA_043767465.1 Cyanobacteriota bacterium | reverse complement strand
TGGCGAACCGTTTGGGTATCGGGCGCTTTAAGTGGGAATTGGAAGATTTAGCGTTTAAATACCTGGAACCGGAAGCTTACCGCGAAATTCAGGACTTGGTGGCAGTCAAGCGGGGCGATCGAGAAACTCAACTCGCAGAAGTCACAGATAGTTTGCGAGAAAGACTTGACAATTTAGGCATTAAATGCTATGAAGTCAGCGGCCGTCCCAAACATTTGTACGGGATTTACGGGAAGATGCACCGCCGACAAAAAGGGTTCAACCAAGTGTACGACATGGCTGCGGTGCGGATCATCGTAGAAACTAATGATGACTGTTATCGGGCTTTGGCGATCGTCCACGATTCTTTCCGCCCGATCCCTGGCCGCTTTAAAGACTATATCGGTTTACCAAAAGCTAACCGCTATCAATCTTTGCACACCGGAGTCATCGGCACCAGCGGCCGCCCCATCGAAGTACAAATCCGCACCGTAGCAATGCACCACATTGCAGAATACGGAATTGCCGCCCACTGGAAATACAAAGAAACAGGCGGTTCTAACACCACAGTTACAGGGGATGACGAAAAATTTACTTGGCTGCGACAACTCCTAGAATGGCAAACTGACCTCAAAGACGATCGCGAATATTTACAAAGTATTAAAGACAACTTATTCGACGAAGATATCTACGTTTTCACTCCCAACGGAGACGTAATTGCACTCAATAGCGGCTCAACTCCCGTAGATTTTGCCTACCGCATTCACACAGAAATAGGCAATCGCTGCACCGGTGCCAGAGTCAACGGGCGGATGGTGACACTAGACAAGGTTTTAAAGAATGGCGATATTGTAGAAATCTTGAACCAAAAAAATGGTCATCCGAGTTCCGACTGGCTAAATTTTGTCAAGACAAACGGAGCAAAAAACCGAATTCGCCAGTGGTTAAAGCGATCGCACCGAGATGAAAATCTCGCTCGCGGGCGGGAATTGCTAGAAAAAGAATTAGGCAAAAACGGCCTAGAATCTTTGCTGAAATCCGAACCCATGCAGTCGGTAGCTCAGCGGTGCAACTACCACAGCGTCGAAGATTTAATCGCAGGTTTGGGCTACGGCGAAGTCACCCTAAATCTCGTAGT
>JAYUGZ010000848.1:0-1118 GCA_043767465.1 Cyanobacteriota bacterium | reverse complement strand
CTGTTGCGTTCAAACGAAATATCCCCGACTTCTAGCTAGAAGTCGGGGATATATGCCGATCTTAGCCTAATCCCGCATAGAGAGCGCGATCGCCTAATTCATCTTCGATGCGGAGGAGACGGTTGTATTTCGCTACTCGTTCGCTCCGACAGAGGGAACCAGTTTTGATTTGTCCCGCACGAGTTGCGACTGCGAGGTCGGCGATCGTGGTATCCTCAGTTTCACCAGAACGATGGCTGATGATGGATTTGAAGCTATTCCGGGTAGCTAGATCGATCGTCTCCAATGTTTCAGTCAGGGTGCCGATTTGATTGAGTTTGATCAAGATCGCATTCGCTGATTTTTGCTTGATGCCTTCCCGGAGACGGGTGGAATTGGTGACGAATAAATCGTCGCCGACTAGTTGGACTTTCGAGCCGATTTTCTGGGTGAGTAAATTCCAGTTTGCCCAATCATCTTCATGCAAACCATCTTCGATCGATACAATCGGATATTTGGTAGTTAAGTCTGCCAAATAGTCGATAAATTCAGCGGGGGTATGGCTGCTACCGTCGTAGGTATAGTTGCCATCTTTATAAAATTCACTCGCTGCGACATCCAGAGCCAAGCCAATTTGGGTACCGGGTTTATACCCAGCAAACTCGATCGCAGTAATCAACAGGTCTAATGCGACCTTATTTGAGGTTAGATTGGGCGCGAAGCCTCCTTCATCCCCTACACCAGTCAAAAGACCGTTATGGTCTAAAACTTTGCTGAGAGCGGCGAATATCTCGGCTCCCCACCGTAAGGCTTCTTTGAAAGAAGTCGCACCAACAGGTACGATCATAAATTCTTGGAAGTCTACATTATTCGAGGCGTGAGAACCACCATTGATGACATTCATCAAGGGTACTGGCAATAGATTTGCCAAAGGGCCGCCCAAATAGCGATAGAGTGGAACTCCTAGAGCGTTAGCAACAGCTTTGGAATTGGCTAGGGATACCGCGAGAATGGCATTAGCACCCAAGTTAGTTTTATTTGGGGTAGCGTCTAACTCGATCATCGCTCGATCGATCGCCATTTGATCGAAAGCATCCATCCCTGCTAGTGTGTTGGCGATTTCCCCTTCGATATTGGCA
>JAYUGZ010000847.1:0-1121 GCA_043767465.1 Cyanobacteriota bacterium | reverse complement strand
CAATTGGCGCACCAGAACGGGTACGAATCCGGCGATAAAAGCCACCTAAAGCAGTCTGACTATTCGCTAAAGATTGAGCCGCAATCCGAAAGGCATTTGAGGCTCGATTGACTACCGTGCGAGTTTTAGAACTGAGGATTTTACCACCACTGCTTGGGTATGGGTCATGGACAGGTTCCCTGTCCGACCCAACTCCGCTAATCTTACTCCCAGGACAAAGACCCAACCAAGAGGTGAAATGCTTAGAGGTCGGAAAACGAGTAGGATCTAAACCTACTTCAGCAACAATTGCCTGAACAGTCAGTGATTCCAATCCATCAATTTGAGTGAAGTCTACACCACTAATTCGGTAGAGATGGGAGCGGAGATCGAAATTAGGGGCATTGCGACTGGGCTTTTTACCTTTAGGTCTTGGTGGTAATGGCTCATCGTTTTCGCTATCAAACTGTGACAAACACTGTTCGATCTGTAGGTCGCATTGTTGAATTTGCTGTTGATCGGTATCGTACAAACTCAACTCCTGTTTGAGGACAAACAGATGCTCTACTCGATAATCTCCAACTAGTGCTGCGGCGATCTCTTCGGTACTCCGTTTGGCACGAGGATCTTTCAATGATGCCAGTCGCTGTGGGTCGCGTTCACCAGCCAAAATTGCTCGAATGATTGCCATTCCAGTTACGCCCGTGACATCACTAACGACACGATGGAGTTGTACATTCATTTCGGTCAAGGCTTTTTGCATTCGTTGGATGTGAACGCTAGCACTTTTGGTCAAACGGTCGCGCTGTCGGATATAACTCCGAAATACGCATACTTGGTCGTCTGGACGGAAGGAACCAGCTAGTAATCCATAACTGTGTAACTTTTGCAGCCATTGACAATCTAAGACATCGCTCTTACGACCAGGTACTGTTCTGACAAACCGTGCATTTACTAGTCGGACTTCTAATCCACTGGTTTCAAGTATTTGGAACAGGGGAATCCAATATCCTCCGGTTGATTCCATTGCTACTGTGGTAGTCCCTCTCGACTTGAGCCATTCGGCGATGGCAGATAGGTCGGCAGTGAAACAGCTAAACTTCCGCACTGGTTCTGGATCACATTCTGCTGGAATGCTGACC
>JAYUGZ010000846.1:0-1124 GCA_043767465.1 Cyanobacteriota bacterium | reverse complement strand
TCAGTTGTTAGTTGTTAGTTGCAATTACCAATTACTCATTACCACTGCCAACTGACTACTGCCAACTGCCAACTGACTATTTAATCACGGGCGATAGAGCCACAGCGGTAAACCGCTAGTAGAAAGCTCGAATTCCAGCAAATTCTTGTAAGCCCAAAGCCCGGATGTATCAAGACTACTCCCCAAGACGCGATTTAGAAAAGGTTTTTGTTTTTCTAGCGTGCAGCATTCGGTTTTTTCCGGGTCGAGGCCTGCGAGTTCGGCTGTCCAGCGGCGAGCGTCCTCTTCTGTTCCGAGTCGATCGACCAAACCCAATTCTAAGGCTTGCTGGCCGGTAAAAACGCGGCCGTCGGCAAAAGTTTTGACTTTTTCAACGGGGAGTTTCCGGGCTTCGGCGACGGTTTCGACGAATTGCTGGTAGCTGCTGTCGATTAAGTCTTGCAGAATTTGCTGTTCCGGCTCGGTTAATTGTCGATCGAATGCCAAGATATCTTTATAGGGCCCGGATTTAATCACCTGAAAAGAAACGCCGACTTTTTCTAGCAGCCCTTCTAGATTGTTACCACGGATAATCACGCCAATACTGCCGGTAATTGTACCGGGATTAGCAACGATATGGTGAGCTCCCATGCCGATGTAAACTCCGCCAGAAGCTGAAATATTGCCAAAACTGGCGACTATTTTGATTTTTTCGCCCAAACGCTTGAGGGCGCTGTAAATTTCCTGGGAATCGCCGACTGTGCCGCCGGGGCTGTCTATCCGTAGCAGCAAGGCGGGAAATTTGCGTTCTTCTACGGTTTTGAGCGCTTCGAGGACTCGTTTGCGGGTTTCTCCGGCAATACCTCCGGTGACTTCGATACGGGCGATTTGTTTGCGGTAGCGGGGCTTGAATGGCCAAATCATGGGCAGTTTACAGGCAATGTTACTTTTTGTATCTCACTTCTAGTGTGCCTTATCTCTTGAAGGAAGAAGGAAGAGGGAAGAAGGAAGAAGGAAGAAGGAAGAGACTCAAGAAACTGGGTTTTTTACGGAGATTCAGGGTTTGAGGCAAATATCTGGGTGAAAAAACCCGGTTTCTGGCTACGCTGTGAGACTGAAGAAACCGGGTTTTTTGCAGAGATTCA
>JAYUGZ010000845.1:0-19611 GCA_043767465.1 Cyanobacteriota bacterium | reverse complement strand
CGAACTCTCAAACACATACAAAATGTCGATGAAGAGGGTCGGCACGGGGGCACGACCCCTACAAAATTATCGTTTTCTTGAGAATGAAATAGCCCTGGTTATCAAAATTAGACACAGCGATGGTTATGTGAGTGGACTAACTAAGGGGTAGTCCTGCTTTCTTGAATGAGAGAATTCGATGAAATCCTTTGGGTATAAGAATTAAGAATGCCGAAAGCCTTACTTCTGCACCACTACCCCGAACGCTTCGCCCCTACACAATCGGGAGTCCTCCTCCATGCAAGACTATTAATACTATTCACCAAGAATTTCAAAGGTGGTACAAGCCCCGGATTTATCCGTGGAATCAATCCAAAATCTCAAATCTAAAATCAGAAGAGCCCCCGCATTTATCCGTGGGGTTAATCTCAAATCTCAAATCTCAAATCTCAAATCGATTGACAGTCCTGGACGCATTCAGACCAAAGAAACCGGGTTTTTTACCTAATCTGTGGGTGACAACGCGCCTTTTCGTAAAAAAACCCGGTTTCTGACCAACCGTGCGTCCAGGATTATATTCAATGTTATTTCCAAGACATATTTAAAAAACTGTATGTGGTATCCTCACAGCAACTTTGAGGATTCAGCCTTCCTGTCCGGTATAGCATCTTTAAAATCGGCAAAAAACCTATGTATCGATTCCAGATTATTGGACACACGCAGACGGGCGAATCCATCGGTATCGTCGGTTCTACCCCCGAATTAGGATTGTGGGATATCGCGAAATGCGTACATTTACGTACAAATGCCGATCGCTATCCTGTATGGTACGCAGATATAGACATTCAGATGTCTGTGGAGTTAGCCGATGGCCAGAAAATTGAATACAAGTACGTGTATATTGATGCCAACGGCATCGCAGAATGGGAAGGATTCGGTGTCGATCGCTGGATACCGATCGACCCAGAGCCCAAATCCAGCACGATCGTAGTTGACGATGGCGCCTTTAGTTATTTGCAGCCTTATCCCTTCGGATACCTGGAGGAGCCCGCTGTGCAAATGCCCTCAGCAACAGCGCCGGAAAATTTAAAAATCGCAGTTATTGGCAGTTCCGTCGCACAAGGCCATAAAGCCTGGATGTTCAATGGTTGGGCTTCCCTGTTGGGAAAAACTTTGCAGGAAAAATACGGGCATCAACTCGTGAATTTGTGTCAAGCGGGGACGAATGTCACCAGCACGACCGCCCGATTTGCATCAGTTATTGCCCCAGAACAACCAGATATCGTGATTATTGCCCTTTCTCTCGGCAACGAAGGGTTAGCCAACTGTCGCCCCCACGAACGACGGGCCGCCCAACGCCGGTTTGAAAGCGGTTTGCAGCAGTTGGTGAAAATGACGCGGGCACTCGGAGCACGTCCGATTTTAGGCGCTGTCTATCCCCACGGCGATTATCAGCCGGAACATTATTGGCTGCTGCAAGATACGCACCAGCGGATGCTGAATTGGGGCGTTCCCATACTGGATTGGTTGGGAGTTTTGGACGATGGACAGGGACGCTGGAAACCTGGTATATCCTTCGATCCGGCTCATCCTAACACGATCGGTCATAACCTGATGTATGAGACGATCGATCTAAGCTTGTTTGCGATCGACAAAGACGAATTAGCACGAGAAAAACAATACTTTTGGCAACCGCAAGACGTTCTAGTTTACTGGGACACTGAGGGTTTCCAAGTCTCTGCTTGTCTGGAAGAAAAGCAGTTGCGGATTGTCAATCCATCACCAAACAATTACAAAATCGCTCCCTATTGGCAATCCATGCAAACTGCACTGCAATCCAAAGCAGGATTGATACCGGGGATCTACATTGCCAAAAATGCCGAACCAGGGACGCCACCTTTCTTTGCAGTACAAGAAAATGGGGCGATCGAAACTACACTAGAAATTCCCGCCGGCGCCAAATTAGAATACACTGCTGCTTTCAATATTTTTGCGCCGAACAACTCACAACTGTTGTTCTATGACGGACATTTGGGAATTTTGAAACAGGACGATCAGCGTCTTTGGATTATCAACGAATCCGACAAAGAATACAACATCCAACCGATGTGGAAGGAAGTACGCGGCATACTGAAAGCCATGCCACCGGGTGTCTATGACGATCCGCTGCATCCCGACGCACCTTTTCGCATGATGATGGTTGGCAAAGATGGCCTGGAAAGCCGAGTGAAATCACCGCCTAAGTCGGCTGTTTTGTTTCAATATAAATGTCAATTATCTGATATCAGCCGTGTGGCGATTTTGCCTCTGGGCGATCGCTGTGCTGTGCGGATGATGCTGTATAAAATGGAGTACGATGGCCCCGCTTTTCCCTTCGATCTGACGCGCACTACCAATATTGCAGATGTGGCTGATGCGATCGCCAGCCGTTTTTCTGATATGTGGAATCCAGATTTTCTCCACTACAGTGCTGAAGCTGGCAGAATTTATCACAGCAAGTGGTCTGGTCTTTCTTTTGCTCATGAAGTTGAGGATACAGACGATCCTGTTAATGATATGTCTCCGGTATACGAACGGATGCGCGATCGATATACGGCACGTTCTGAGCGGTTTTGGTACGCACTGGAACATTGCAACCAAGTGTTGTTTGTGCGCACGGGTATTTGCGATCGCCATGGTGCGATCGATCTAATCGACAAACTGGAGAAACAATGTCACGGAAAACCTTTTCAATTGATGCTGCTTTCTCCGCAATCTTCCGATGAGTTTGCAGGTCTTGGTAATGTGCTGCATTACAATTATGAGTTTAATCCCGATCGGATGTATGACGATTTGGGACACTGGATGTACTGCACTGATGTGATGCGAGGGATTTTGGAGTCGATCGGGGTTTCTAGCAAAAACCTGTTTTGGTGTCCGCCTAAGATACCGAAAAATCAGTCAAAAGGGTAATACGATCTCTGGTCAATTACCCGCAATCTGTAACGGTTTGATCGTTGGGACTTTAGTCCTCTGATTTATGCCGACTAAAGTCCGAACGATCAAACCGAGTTTAGGCGTTGCTGAATTGGGATATGAAATGTTTCAGGAACAATCTTGCAGCGTTGGTTTTGCGTAAATGAAGGTAATTTATTGCGAACTGGTAGCGAGGAAGCTAAACTCGAACGTCTCCACACCGAACAGGAACGCCAACGGGCCAAAGCCCAGAGCAAGCGCAAAGAGATGCTATTCCCCAACTTTTGGCAATGGGTTTAACTGTAGAGCAAGTGGCTCAGGTGCTCTCGCTGTCGGTGGAAGATGTGCAGAGATTTGGGTAAAGGGCGATCGCACGGCCGATGCAGCGGCATAGGGAGTATCATGAATGTCGATCGACAGGCGCGACGCACAGGCGGCAATTGGGGAGTTTGAATTAGCTGGATTTGCGATTGCTGAAGATCGGACATCGCTTGCGAGAGTGCAATATTTATTTGCTGAAGTTCCTGAGTTCGTTCTTCTACCCTTGCCTCTAGACGTTGACGATCTGATTCTAATTGCTCTTCTCGGTGGCGCATATTTTCAATAATCAAATTCTGAACCTGCTGGTTAACTCGCAAGTATTGCTGTCGAAATATTATTCCCAGAGTACAAATCAGAGCCACAACAATCAACACAGAGCCAAAATTCACCCAGTTTCCCAGATTTACAGACGTTTGAGAAGCTTCCTTAGTAGCATCGAGTACAATTTCATACAACTT
Source organism: Cyanobacteriota bacterium (assembly GCA_043767465.1). GTDB lineage: Bacteria > Cyanobacteriota > Cyanobacteriia > Cyanobacteriales > Microcoleaceae > Microcoleus. Next base: position 15,898 of record JAYUGZ010000845.1, on the reverse strand, counting down.
TTCATAGTTCGGATCGACTAGAGTTTTATCAACTTCTAACGCTTGTTCAATGCGGTTGGATTCCAGCAGCTTTAAGAGTTGATCGACAGCGCTTGCATAGGCTTGGTAGGCAGATTCAACTTTTTGCATCTGCTCTAACGAAGGGGTAGTTGTTTTTAATTCCACCAAACTGCGTTGCGCCTGCTCTTGCTGCTTCCTCAAAGCTTCTTGTAACTCGGAGTCAACTTTTTGTTTGTAGACTGCTCTCCACTCCAAAGCATCCAAACGGTTTGCTATCGCTTGCAAATGATTGAGTTCTCGTTCATGATCCGCTGCACTATTTGACGAAACATTTAACGTCGCAATAGCAAAGGTTGATACCGCGACCGCAGCGATCGCTATGCCTAGAGATGACCAACTATAAGACTGCTTGTAAGGAGACATAGTTCAAGGCACCATATCAAAATTGGGCAAGACCACTCATTTGTTAATATTTCCCATAAATTATGAGAAATAACAACAAAGGCGGTTTTGAACTACTAGCAGCTAATCTTCAACCTACCGCCCTCAGCGATAACCACAGCAGCATCATGATGAATTATATGACCTTGGCGATATAATTACCGTTCTCTGATTATTTTATCCCAGATTTTTTTGATACTGTCAAGACCTGTATCCCGCGTTTTAGCAAAAGTTTACTTCCCGAATTAGGGAGACAGAAACTCACCGCTCGATTAACTTCGTTGCTGAGATATAGCAACTGCCACATCGGTGAGGACATAAATAACTTCATGAATAGAGCCGATACCCATCAAGCATCAATGATTAGATTCGGGTTATGCAACCCTTCGGCGAAGCCGAGCGGGCGAGCTGTCAACTGTCGAGCGGTCAACTGTCAACTGTCCACTGCTATACCTTGGTTTGTTATACCGCATAAATTGAGATTAAATTTTGAAAAGTCCTGGCACTAACGTCGCAGGATTAAAGATTCTTCCACCTGACACATATTTATTTTCAAATTGCCGGAGCTAGGGTGGTTTAAAATGATGATGACATAATCTTGATTTGAAAATTGCAAATTTTTTGCCAGCAGAGGTCACCCAACTTTTGATCGGTATCCTCACCTTCAATCAAATCTGGTTTGCGAACGATTCCGCGGATCGATCGGCACGGTTCACCATCATCCCCCGCGCACGTGACAACAGCCCAAATTCGATCGCCCGCAGCAGTTTCCCCAGCAGCAATCAACTACCATAAATAAGCTTAAATCACCATCAGCGCTATACTACAGCACTTCCGGCTGCTATTGGCGGACGCAGACAGTATCGAAAGTTAGGACAGGAAAGGGATACGAGTAAAACTGTGCTTTATAATAGCCGGAAGTGCTGTAAGTTAGGTGAATAATTTTATATACTGATGACTATTTTTACTTGGCGATCGAGCGAAAAAGACTTCGGCATCAAGGAACTCTTGAGTAATGCCAGTTTCAGCCTCGATCGCCACCAACGATTCCGGGAAATCCAGGCTGCTGAAAATGATTGCGGGTATGGAGTAGATCGACTCTGGCGATCGCCCTTGTCAATACTTGCTCTAAAATTGTCTATCTCCCCCAAAAGCCCGATGTAGACGAAAATCACACGGTTTTAGAGCAAGTATTTGCCGACAGCGGCGAACAATGGGAAACTAAGACAAAATTGATTTTGCCTTAGTTGAGGATTGAGGATTTTCATGCCAAAATTGCTGAATTAGGTATGCGTACCCGAGATCGGACGATACCCGTGCAGGCGGTTGTGAGTAGCTTTTCTCGCAGATATTTTATGCTGAATGCTCTTGAGAGAAAACTCTGCGATGCGGCTGAATTGGGTTCTTTGCAGCCAATGCTTGTAGCCATCGGCTACAGGGCCTACAAGCAGTTGATACCAGCGCTCAATCATTTTTTCTGTGGTAAAATCTTCAGCGCGATGAAGCCCGTTGGCTACCATTTTTTGATACAGTTCAGGCTGTGATTTAAGTAGTTTAACTGCCTCAAATACTTGTTGAGGGGTTGTCACTTCCATATAATCTAGGTCTGATTGTCTCTGTTCTTGGAAGGCTACCTCAGGCCCGAGTAAAGCTGGTACTCCCGCTATCCAAGCATTAACCAGTTTGCTCGCTGGTTTGACTAAGGCATCTTGTTCAGTGAGATCGCGTACAGCTAAAACTAAATCGTCGGTGCTGTAGTCGTGCCACACAATAGGCCCAGTTTCAGGTCTGCCATTAATTCTGAGTTTGACACCAATTTTTTCTAATTCTAGCTTAAATTCAGGAGAACGAAATGATTCGTACAGATTAATTTCTCCACCTTTGAAAACAATATTTTCAAGTGTGCTGCCTCGTTCCTTAAGCCTCGGTATAATACCGGGTTGGGGCCAGTGAGGTATGAATATATCTGTTTCTGAATTGATACAGGCTTTATTTTGCACAACTGTAAAATTGCAAATAGCAGGTTTGGGCCCATCACTGCGACAGCCTATAACAAAGGAGTTAAAAGTTCGATCGCGAATTCCCAAATCTAGAGAACTAATCACACAAATTTGCCCCGGAATGAATTTAGTGGAAATTGAGACATCGAGGTGCTTTCGCTTGAGATGCAAATAGGTCAGGATAATCCAACATTCTTCGTTGCTTTGAATGCGAGCGTGTAAGGAATTCGGATCTGGTATTGTTGCAGAGGGATCGAATAGCTCTGGCCAACGTTCGGGATGCCTAATCACAAATGTTACAGGGTATGGCAGAGAGAGAACATTTACCGGCATAGCTTTTTTCTCCTAAATATTCTAATATTTGTGCATGAGATGCTATCTTTTTTAACCACTGTAGCTAACAAATAATTTTACCGCAACTGCGACTAGCTCGACTTTATCTAAACTTTATATATTCGATAAGTTATTGTGGCGGGGGAGAGGATGGGAGGCGATCGCCGATCGCTCTGTGAAAGATACTTTTTAAAGGTGCACTTAAAACATTATTTTAATAAAAATTAATATTAAAATCTTTCTAGGTCAAATTCCGCTGGCGGTGGCGGGCTGCGACGCCGATGGTGGCTCGCAACAGCCGCCGCCGCCGATCTCGCAAGAGCTGCATTGATTAGCCGATTAAAATTCCGCAGTCGCGGTAAAAGTTGCAGGGAGAATCGGGTGAATAATCTGGTTTGTGCTGGAGTGCCAAAGTCAGCGCTAAACTAGGTGAGGTAAATGCTGTTATAGCCTTTCGAGCGAAAGATTCGCGGACGCGAACGGCTATGGGCTATGGGCTATGGGCTATGGGCATTGGGCTATCCTCACCACGCTTGAGAACCGCTATATATGCTGATGACTATTTTTACTCTGCGATCGATCAAAAAAGACTTCGGCATCAAGGAACTCTTGAGTAATGCCAGTTTCAGCCTCGATCGCCACCAACGATTCCGGGAAATCCACGCTGCTAAAGATGATTGCGGGTATGGAATCCATCGTTTACTGATTAAATCGATCGCTCTTGCTGCTGGGCTTATTAACTCGACCTCACGGTTCATACGCCTCACTGCGATTAGCTATCGCCACAACAAGTACCTGCACCACTTCATCGTCGATCGAGTAAATGACTCTGTAGTCTCCAATTCGGTAGCGATAATACCCTGCAAAATCTCCTTTAAGGGCTTTAATATTAGGGTGCAACTGGGGAGTTTGCTCGCTTCTGCGCTAAACATCGGGCAATTTTCTTCGCTAGGGCTTTGTCAGCATTGATATAAACCTTTTGAGCATCAGGATGGAGGCGATGTTCATACATCGGAGCGCAGAGTTCTCCAGTTTGCGTAATCAGTTTTAGGAGTTGCTTGATTTTGCTTAACTCGCTCTAGCAATCCAGAAATTGCCAAAAGTTCTTGAGTTGCAGCTTCGCTTTCTGCATTGGCTAAATAAGCTGCAAAATCAGCAAGCACCTGTAATCGTTCTGGTGATAGTTGCTGGAGTAAGTCGTTAAGCTGGCGGTGTAACTCTGTCACAGATATCAAATCTGCTGAGGATTTATCATTCATAAAAAAACTCGGTAAGTGGGAAACGAGCGAGTCTTTAGACCTGAGAGGAAAACGACCGGCGGTTTCAACCGCCTTGAATCCTTCCATTACCGCCGGGCGAGTTGTTCGATCGGGTGTACTTTTGTTTTGAACGGTTGCTCTTTTATTTTAACCTGGGCGATCGCGGTTTTCATTCAGCCTCCTCAATCTTTCTCTTTAGATTAATAACTCCATTGATTGAGAACAACAAACTGATTATTGAGGTCATATTCTGCTGTTTCTAAATTATCAATTGCCTTAACTATCGCTTGATAACTCATATTTTTGGCAGCCTCAGAATCTTGATAAACCGCCAAAATCCCTGAATGTTCTGGGTTGGCTTGATGCAATTGGTGAAAGTCATCACAATTGCGTGTCAGCAGCACTCTCTGATTTTGCCTCGCAGCGTCTAGCACGACTGAATCGGGACGATTCATTAAATCCAATGTATTGACTGTGGCTACATCGTGACCGACTATCTGAAGAAGATTGACCAAATACTTTGCTTGAGAATCTTCATCAAGCAGCATTCGTAGACTCAAGTTGAACTCCTTTTGTTTCCAATCGATAGCGTTCCTCGTCTGCTTCTAATTTTAGAAGTTCTTGGTGACTCTGGCAATAATTCATTGCTTCATAGATGACAGACAGCGGTAAATCCCAATTGTCGGCTGCTTGTTCGGGTGACATCCCATTAGCAGTCATGTCTCGCCAAATAGTCGATGCCAGTAATTTACGTCCCTTAATATACAATTGTTTGCGCCAAGGATGAGGACGTGCAATTAAATATTGCCAATTCTCGATTTCTGGTGTAGTTTGGAGTGATTGAACGATCGCACTTAGTAGAGCAAGGCGATCGCTGACTGAGAGTTGGCAGGCTTTTTCTTTGAGCTGTTGCAGGGACATAAAAAAATACTCCAACAATGGTTGGTATTTGAATTATAGTGCAAATGAGCTAGTAGCGTTTATTATTCTAAAAGTAGGGGTTCCAAGGCCATCAGCAGTGTTGGAATATCTTGATTTGAGGTTTTCCAGACTTCATCTAGGTCGATGTCATCATATCGATGAATCAAGTTGTCCCGCATTCTGGCAATGAGTGACCAAGGAATTTCTGAATGTTGCGATCGCAATTCTGAACAAATGGGTTTCACCGCTTCACCGATAATCAGAAGTTGAAACACAATCGCAGACTGCGTTTTATCATCATTAATAAACGCACCTTTGTCCATGTTACCTTTATATTGCAGGACTTTTTGAGCAGCCCTGGCAATGTCTAGCAAGGAAGCGCGATCGCGACTATTTGACTCCGTGATAGTTTGAGCGGTAGAGAGAATTTCTTGACGGCGAATCGGGTTGGAACTGCGATCGATCGCCCGTTTAGTGATTAGATCGACTGGTTTGCTGAGGATTGCTTCGAGTTCTTCCTGCATTTGGGGGCGATCGAGTAGACCCCAGTTGCTTTTCGGGCCAAAGGCAACGCCGGATATCGATGTCGCTGTCTTCGGTGAAAGTCATCCCAAAGGATGGAACCAAACAGGGAGAGTTCGATGATTTGCCTGTATTGGCAGAATTTGGTGATTTGGTCGATTGGTAGGGCGATCGCACTTTTAATTCAGCCTCCTCAATTTTTCTCTATAGCCATTTAAGCAAACAGTTGCGGTAATTTACGGGTATGACACCGAGAGCTTATAGAGCGAATTGAGCGATCGTACTTTTGTACAGTACGATCGCGTGGCTCGATCGCAGAGCGCGATGGTGAGCAATGCTGCGGCCGCTGGGTGGTCAAAAGTTGTCATAAAACTTCTTGCAATTGCAAATCCGGTTTGAATACTCCTTTTATCTATTGGTCTTGGAAGACTAACTTTGTTTGTTTAGTCGCGATTTAAATCTCATAATTATCGAGGGGAAACAACCCGGATATGATTTATTTACCGCCTAGCAGCTTTTTAGCACCTTGTGTTAGTGTATTTTTAAGCATGGTTTGGCGCTTGATGCACTCTAAATAATTTCCCAATGTGGGCATCTGATTCTTGAAACTCATGTTACTAATAAAACTGTGTTTTTGCAGTTCATTGTGAGTTGCTCCGGCGGCGACTGTGTTGTGAATTAGAAGTTAAACGGCTCCGTGCGATCGTCTTGTACCAATTTAGAGTTTTGTACGGAACAATGTAAGAGAGCGGTGTATATAATTGTAAGAGTAGTTCAATAACTACTGAGAATCCACGAAAAAGCAGTCAGATATCACTCCGGCAGCAAATGCTGTATCAACAGCTTTGAATCCGTCTGTTTTTTTGACTACCTAAATTGCCTTGCAACGACTGAGACGCTACTTAATCAAGTAGAGGAATATCTCAGCAAAACTTACTTTTTTAGGAGATAAGCTTATGCAACTACCAAATATTTTAAGTGGCATTGTAAGTAACGCTGCTAATTTTATAAATACCGAAATTGCTAGATTTTTTTTAAAAATAGCAATATTTATTGCTTTAGTCTATCTTGCTTTGTGTTGTGTTCTTACTTTCACATCTCCTTTACCTAAGCCCATAATATTAGGAGTTAGGACTTTTGCTTATGGAATGGGTAATAATGTAAAAACACATTCTGCTGAAGGCTTCTGTGGCACTTTTGGTAAAGAGCTAGAGAAGGAGTTAGTCAGTAAATTTAAACTCATCAAAATTCAATACCATAATATTCAAAATGAAGGTCTTGGGAAAAAATACCCTAGATATCATGGCTTAAAGCAAGGCTGGGTTCATATTGAATGCGGCCCCAACTCACAAGCATCTCGTAATATTTCAGAGGGTCAAGGTATTGCTTTTTCAGAACCTTTCTATCACACAAGTGTGAAGCTTTTATTAAAACAGAGCTTGGCTGATGTTTTGACATCAAACAATAGAAAGTTGAAAGATATTAAAGTTGGTGCTGTTGTAGGAACTACGACATTAAATGTGTTACGTGGTGTAATAGATGAGAAGAATATTGTCGAATATAACAATAGAGATGAAGCTTTAAAGGATCTCGATCGTTCTCACATAGAGGCATTTGCTAGTGATTCACTTATTGTGATTAATCTCCTTGAAAATGGAGTGACGGAAGAAAAACAGGAGTCTAAAACAGCATATAAAGATCGTGGATATACTATTTATCCAACCAAGTCATATTTAACGACAGATCCAACAGAAACAGAAGATTATGTTATGGCAGTAAAGGCAGGTACGAATTTTGAGCGGGAACTAATTGACTTAATTAATAAAACTTTGAAGCGGGAAGAAATACTTAAAGCTCAAGAAAAATTAAAAAAACTTGAAACTTCACATAGATATCCTGGCCCTGGTAATCCTTTCATTGAGAAGTTGAAAGAACGAATTATTGAGATTGTGGTGGGTATATTCATTGAAGTATCGGGTATATTGATTGCAAGAAGGGGTCAACCAACAACACAAAATCTAAGCAGAATACTATGTCTATTAGGAGGCATAATACTAATTATGACTCTGCTGGGTTAGTAAGTTATACAGCATATTCGACGTTTACGAAGCACACTAAGCAACCGGAAAGGCTCGAACTAAGTTAAACTAAGTCAGGTAAATGACATTATATACTGATGAGTATATTTTAGACATCACGTAATAATGCAGCAGCAGAAAGTGGTAATCCTTGGTCAAGCAACAGCTTCATAGCGATTGGGTAGCTCAATGATGCGATCGTCAAGATAAGAAGATACAAAAATTAGAGCTTGTCGGATATCTTCATCCTCTAATTCTGGAAACTCTTGATGTAGTTCTGCTCGATCGGGATAAGTTGCTAGCAGCTCGATTACCCGCCGAACAGTCAGCCGAAGATCGCGAATACATGGTTGCCCATTCATCCGCTTTGGATTGCTTGTAATACGATCTATTTTCATTTACTCTAATCTCAACTCTTCCTTATTATTTTATATCCCATCTTGCCAGTTCTGAAACTTAGACTAATAAATTCTCGCTTGCTTTGGGTGAAACCGTAAATCAAAACCAAGTGAGGTACAATACATGATATAATCTAAAATACTGCAAATTGCTAGTGAATGTCAAAAGCTAAGTAAATAATTTTATATACTCATGACTATTTTTACTCTGCGATCGATCAAAAAAGACTTCGGCATCAAGGAACTCTTGAGTAATGCCAGTTTCAGCCTCGATGAAGGCGATAAAGTCGGACTCATCGGCACCAACGGTTCCGGGAAATCAACGCTGCTGAAGATGATTGCCGGTATGGAGTCGATCGACTCTGGCGATCGCTGGGTCAATCCAGGCTCTACAATTGTCTATCTCCCGCAACAGCCGGATTTAGACGAAAGTCACACGGTTTTGGAGCAAGTATTTGCCGACAGTGGCGAACAAATGGCTTTGGTGCAGGAATATGAGGAAATTTCGGATCAACTGTCCCACGGTAAAGGCGATACCGACAAGTTGATGGCGCGTTTGTCTACGGTGTCGGCGCGCATCGATGAGGTGGGCGCGTGGGACTTGGAAACTAAGGCGAAATTGATTTTGACTCAGTTGGGGATTGAGGATTTTCATGCCAAAATTGGCGACTTGTCCGGCGGCTACCGCAAGCGAATTGCCTTAGCAACGGCGCTGTTGTCGGAGCCTGACGTGTTGTTGATGGATGAACCGACAAACCACTTGGATGCGCTGTCTGTGGAGTGGTTGCAGAACTATTTGAACGGCTATCGCGGTGCACTTCTGTTGATTACGCACGATCGCTATTTTCTCGATCGCGTGACAAATCGGATTCTGGAGATCGATCGCGGCGATCTATACAATTATGCTGGCAATTACGCTTATTATTTGGAGAAAAAAGCCCTATCTGAAGAATCCGCTAGCAGCACTCAGCGCAAACACGCGGGAGTTTTGCGGCGCGAGTTGGAATGGCTCAAAAAAGGGCCGAAAGCCCGCAGTACCAAGCAAAAAGCTCGGATCGATCGCATTAAGGATATGCGCGCCCAGGAATTCAAAACATCCAATGGTAAAGTCGAAATTGCCACAGCGGGGCGACGGATTGGTAAGAAAGTGATTGAGTTGTTGAATATTCGTAAAGCTTATGGCGATCGCACTTTAATCAAAGATTTTACCTACAATTTCACTCCCGAAGACCGCATCGGCATTATTGGCTGCAACGGTGCCGGAAAATCCACGCTGATGGATATCATTACCGGACGCATTCAGCCGGATTCCGGTACTGTGGAAATTGGTACAACCATTCATATCGGTTATTTTGACCAACATTCAGATGATTTGACACCGAATGAAGATCAGCGAGTGATTGAATATCTCAAAAGTGTGGCGGAATTGGTGCAAACAGCCGATGGGGAAATCATTACCGCTTCTCAAATGTTGGAAAAGTTTCTGTTTCCGCCCAACCAACAGTATGCACCCATTAACAAGCTTTCGGGCGGTGAAAAGCGCCGCTTATTTTTGCTTAAAGTGCTGATGAGTGCGCCGAATTTGCTGATTCTCGACGAACCCACAAACGACCTGGATGTGCAGACTCTGGCGGTTTTGGAGGATTATCTCGAAGACTTTAACGGCTGCGTGATTGTGGTTTCGCACGATCGCTATTTTCTCGATCGCACGATCGACATGGTTTTCGCCTTAGAGCCTGGTGGCAATTTGCGTTTATATCCCGGTAATTATTCGGTATATTTAGACCACAAAAAAGCCGAAGAAACCAAGGAACTCAAAGCACAAAAAGACAAAGAAAAGCTTGCACGCACTCCTGAATCTAATAATTCAAAAGCCAAAGGTTCTACTGCAAAATCAACCAAAGTTTCGTTCAACGACCAGCGGGAATACCAGCAGTTAGAGGCTCAAATTCCGAGACTGGAAGCTGAGAAACAAGAAGTTGAGAAGATTTTGTCAAACAATGCTCCGAGCGGGTTTGCGGAGGTGAAGAAGTTATCGGATCGTTTGGCTAAATTGACCCAGGATATCGATCGCGCGACTGAGCGCTGGTTGGAGTTGGCGGAACGAGTCGGTTAAGACCATTTTAAATTTTAGATGGGAGATTTTGGCGGATCGTAACTTTAATAAGTTATCATCCGCCAAAGTCAACTAATTTTTACTATTGTTTCAATGCCTTGAGAAGCATCTGAATAACTCGATAAACGTGGGAACCGGGCGTCGGTGGCCAGTGCTGTTGATGATGGGGATGTAAATTATTGGCACGTTGAACAGCATCCTCGATATAGTCCTTAAACGAATCTAAATCAAGATTGCTCTTATTATAGCATCCCAACTTATTTCGCAACCTTGCTTCAACATCTTTGCAGGTTGTATCATTAGGATCTAAGTCATCAAAATGTAAATATAACCAAGCCTCAAAACAAGGATTACTAATACCTAGTTGATAATTTTTCTGTTTGGCTTCACGGCAGATTGCACTGATATTTTTTACTCCCCATCGATCCACATCAAATATTAGCCATAAAGTATCCTCTGGAGTCATATTATATTTTTGTGCAAATTCATCTAATCGCTCCAAAACATATTGAGGGGCAGATTTATTATCTTCGCCAGTTGGCAATATTTCTATCTTAATACGAGAGTCACGAAACATCGAGAAATATTGCTTTTCAGTTTCCCTACCCTCTGTAGCAATAACAAAAAGTGTGGCATCTCGATTATTGTACTGACGATCTAGGAGCTTGGTTCGATTGCGTTTTTTCATGTTTGCTATCATGTTTGTCAGATGACTCTGTTTCACAATCTAGCCATCCTAAACTACGGATATCTCCAAAGAATGGAATAGCTCCAAATCTACCATTTAAATAGCCTTTTTCGATTTGAACATCTGGTCTAATTTTAAACTCTGCTAGCGAACAAATATGTGATGCACCTTGCTCATTTTTTTCAACAAACCAGATTTCGTCTCTCCGCATAATATCTAAGTCTAGAAGGTTCGTATCATGAGTTGTAAATATTAGTTGACTCTGACTATTTTTTTGTCTACAATTCAATGCTATTTCTATAAATTTTCGTGATAGAAGAGGATGAAGACGGCGGTCTAACTCATCCAGTAAAATCACTATTTCAGGATTTTCTTGTAAAGCAAATAGTGCCGGAATTAAGTTAATTAAACGCTGCGTACCTTCGGATTCTTCTTCCATTGAAAAGTCTACAAGATGACCGTTCTCATGACGATGTTGAGTCCTGAGTTGAATGAGGCTTAGCTTACCTTCTACTCCATATTTGAGGAAATATCGTTGACCTGTAAGATTTTCAAGCATTGCAATAGAATTTTCATTAGCACCAGCAAATTTTTGAATGATTTTCTCCTTGATACTATCTGGCATACCTGGGAAATGGCGATCAAAGTCCAAGTCAACTTCTTCTTTTCCTATAGAATCAATACCAGTGCCTGCAAATTTCAAAAAGCTACTTAGAAACTTAGTAAATTGTTCATTATTTAAAATAGTAAATTCTAGAGCTTCATAGTGAGATTCGGCTGGGATAATAACTAGGACATCTCTGAACCAATCCACAACAGGCTTGACAGTCTGAACATTGCGATCTACAGCTTCTGTTAAGAAAAGTTGATTGGGACGTGTTCCCTGTGTAATAAAGTCTAGAAACTGTTCTTGTTTTTTGCTCCGGCCTTTGAGGGCAGTTCCATACTCTACTTTAGTTTCTTTGTTTTCAGAAGTGAGCCGTTCAAAAAAAGGTACTTCCCGTTTTTTGCCTGCGGGGGTTATGTAAAGCCATTCTTCAATTATTTGGGTAGCATTTAACTTAAATCCATAGGAATAAAGATTCCCGTGATGAGTAAAAATAAATTCAAACTTGCTAGGTTTTTTACTGTTATTACCTAATTTAAATGGAGTAACTAGAATTGCCTGACTACTACGTGTTCCTTCTACAATCAAATCCTTGGCGAAATCAATTGCCTTAATCAGGTTAGATTTGCCTGCTGCATTGGCGCCATAAATAGCAGAGATAGGCAAAAGTGACCGTCCCTTACCTGCTGTATCTACAGCCAGATGGTCAGCATGATGTTGGTCACTGCTAACAGCTACCATACTGAACGTTGTTTCTTCCCTGAAGGACAGGAAGTTCTCTATGGTTACTTGGACTAACATAGCTATTTCACTGACTTAGGGGGTTTGATGATGGTTACTATAACAATTTACTCAATAGTGCCACAAAATCCGAGTTATGGAGATTTTTACTCCTAAATCGTTGTTTTGTGTAACAAATTTAGAGCTGAGGGATGATTGGTACACACTCAAACTCAAAAAAATGGACGAGTTTGTTTTGACTTGTGAGTCGATCGCCCTTTGTCACTTCCTCACACGCGATCGCACTTGGGTGTAATCTGGGATAGGACGCAAGTGCGATCGGCTAGATTTGCTAGACTCCCTACGGTTGACCGGCTGATTAAAGTTTTGTGTCACAAACTGCGAATTCCCGCTGAGTGGGGTTGACAAAAGCCGTAAAATATGGGGAAAAAGTGACAGCGAGTACGAGTGCAAGCAGAAAAGAGAGGCTAAAAGACCCAAACCAGGTAAAACAAAAGTCGATCGGGCAAAGTAAGTGACCGACGATTAACAATATGGTGGTGGGTGAGATACAATTGACCTGTTCTGAGCCAAGAATTGGTAAATATTAGAAGTATCCTGTAGAAGTCTGAAGTTGAGAACCTCAGGGTTGTCGGGGAGCGGGAGTAACATAAAACTATGCCTCAAAAAGTAATCGCCAAACAAATGTCTTTGGAATCATCGTCAGAGCCGATCGCCGTGGTGGCGAGAGTCGAAACAGTACCAGCCGAAGCAGTGGCAGTGGAGTCCTACGCCGATCGGTTGATGGACGAATTGTTTGAAGGAGTCGATCGGGCATTCGACGGCAGCACCGGACTGCCACCCGAGCCAGTGGCGCCAGAGTTCGTGGCGCTCAAATCGATCTCGGTACCTCAAATAGTTTTGTCACAGTTGGCGCCAGAGCCTCCGCGAGGCGGCGAAAAAGAGGTAGCAGCGATCGCCCGCCAAGTCGCCCTAGAAACAACCAAAAAACAGCAGTCCAAACAATCATTCGACAAAATATTGCTGGGAGCAGCCTGCGGCTCGCTGCTGCTAGTCATGGGATTGTGGCTGGCAAGCAGGTCGGGACTGGTGCGCTTGCCAACAGCCTCCGCCCCGCAGACGCCGGCAGCAAGCGGCAAAATCGCACCAGACACCCAGTTTGTCGAATACGTGCAGCGCTCGCTAGTGGCGATCGAACAAAAGAAAGCACCCCAAGCACTGCCGCAACTGGCGGGAGTGTCCGGAGCCACTACCCCAGGGACGCTGCCGAGCATTTCAATTTCCGGTCAGCCGCCGGCAACCGCAGGTCTTTCGACAGCAGTCAACCGCATCGCTAATGCCCTAGAACAAGTCGCCGCGCAGCCGGGAGCACCTGCACCCCAAGTCGTAGTCATCCCACCCCCCGCTCAGGTGACAGTGGCTCCCGCTCCTCCGGCTCAGGTGACTGTCACTCAGGCGGCTCCTCAAACGGCCTCGGTTTCTCCATCGCCTGCGGCCACAGCTTCCGGTAGGGCGATCGCCGCTGCTGGCAATCGCACTCCCCTCGCCGCTTCCCCGAACCCCTCAGATTCTCCACAGCCCAAGATTTTGGCTCGCGAAACCGAAGCAGCACCAGCACCCGCAGCTCAGCAATCCGCGCGCCCGCCCCAGCAATCAGCGGCTGTTAGCAGCGCACCGACAGCCGCGCACACGCTGGTGGGAATCTTGGAGTTGGGCGACCGATCGGCTGCTTTGTTTGAAGTAGACGGTGTAGCCCGCAGAATTTATGTCGGCGAAAGCATCGGCGCTAGCGGTTGGACTCTGGCAGAAATCAAAAATCAAGAAGCAGTTATCCGCAAGGGTGGAGATGTGCGATCGGTTTTTGTCGGACAGAAGTTTTAATTGGTCATTGGTCATTGGTCATTGGTCATCAGTCATCTTGCCCGATCGCGACTTGTCCCTAGCTCTCGTCGAGGAAGTCGAGGGAAGCCGAAGGGTGGTCATTAGTTTGGTAATCAGTAATCGGTAATTAGTAATTATGAGGCTGTACGTGACTAGCGGTGAAAACAGTTATAATAACTAACAACTTATGACCGATGACAATGACTAATATTATACCTGGTCAAATAACCACATCGGGTTTGTAGTGAGGACGAAGAGTCCTCATTAAAACTATGAGGACAGAAATCAGAACCCGAAAACGACTTTTATTGCTGTTGTGCGATCGGACGGAATATAAAAACCAATCACCAATGACTAACAAGTAACAAGTAACAAGTAATGACTAATAAGTAACAAGTAATCACTAATAACTAATGACTGAGGAATTATAAAAAATGGGCTTATTTGACGATTTCAGCCGCTTTCTAGAAACCAGATTAGAAGAATTTTTGCGCAGCAATCCCCATCTGGAATTGCAAGCAATAGAAGAACAACTGAAGGAACAAGAAGAAGACACGCTGCGGCTGATTCTCGACATTCAGAAACAAGAGAAAACACTGCAAGCAGAAATCCTCTCCGCCGCCCAAGAAATTCAGCGCTGGAACGATCGCGCGAACAAAGCTAAAGCAGCTCAAAGGCTCGACTTAGCTCAAGCAGCCCAAGAGCGCCAAGCAGCTTTACTGCGTCAGGGAAATCAGCGCTGGGGACAAATGCAAGGCTGCAAAGAACGGATTGAAAAAGCCAAAGAACTTTACCGCCAAATTCAGGTGCGACGAAAAGAAGTGCGAGCTTCAGCAGCCGAAGCTGCAACTCGCGCTACTACTAAAACAGAGCAGAATTGGGATACGAAGGGTTGGAATCAGAGTCCTAATTATAGCAGTTTTAATGCAGCAGACCCTCTCGAACAAAAGTTTCAAAACTGGGAAGCTGACGAAGAACTCGATCGCATGAAGCGCAATATGGGAAAGTAATATCAATTCTCCCTGAGCGTAACTGTTGGTTATTGGTTATTGGTTATTGGTTATTGGTTATTTGTTATTGGTTATTGGTTATTTGTTAATCTAATTATCACATATTGTAGGGACAATTCATCGAATGCCCCTACAATATTCTAGGCTAATTCATGAAGCGCGATCGCACTACAGGATCGCAAAATCTGTAGCAGTAATCAGGCTCGTCGGCACATTACTGAGAGTTGCTAAAAGTTGACCGGAACTGGTAACTCGGATCAGAGTAGAACTATTCTCCGCCACAATGCTCAGTTGCGAGAAATTGAGACCGCCGATTAAGCCGATCGAATCCAGCCCGTCTTGAAAGTCTAAAATAGTCTCGCTGCCGAGGTCAAGGCCCAAGATAAATCGATCGTTCCCAGTACCTCCAATCAAAGTATCATTCCCCTCATCTCCGAACAACCAATCATCGCCAGCACCGCCGAGCAAACTGTCTTCATCCTTCCCGCCGTAAAGAGTATCATTTCCAGCATCGCCGTTAACAGTATCCTGACCTTCATTGCCAAACAGCAAATCGTTGCCCGAACCGCCACACATCTGGTCTTGTCCGGCACTAGAACCCACCGGAAGACGACTGCCAATATCCCCGTACATAGTATCATCACCATCGCCGCCGCAGATACTATCGCTGCCCTGGTCGCCAAACAGCAAGTCATTGCCCAACTCGCCGACGATGACATCGTTGCCCTTGCCGCCGCGTACTGTATCATTGCCGTCACCACCTGCGATCGTATCTTGATTTTGCTCCCCGCTGAGGAAGTCATCGCCCGCCAAGCCAAACAACAAATCATTGCCAGTCAAATCCGGGTCGAACGGGTTAAGAGTTCCCCCGTAGATAGTATCGTTACCTTGGTCGCCAATTAA
>JAYUGZ010000844.1:0-19645 GCA_043767465.1 Cyanobacteriota bacterium | reverse complement strand
GGGAAACGGCATTGCCGTGTCCTGAGTTGCTGAGTGTAACCGGAATTGATATTAAGTTGTTTGCGGATTTATGACGCCGGAATGATTGGCAATATTATCGGCTGGTTCAAATCGACCGCCTAAATATTTGGCGAGGAATTCTTCGGCGATCGCATAAAAGTGCAGGCGGTTTTCCGGGCGGGCAAATCCATGTCCTTCGTCTGTATAAAGTACGTATTCTACAGGTTTGCCGGCTTGCTTCATAGCATTGACAATTTGCTCGCTTTCTGCTACTTTAACTCGCGGGTCGTTGGCACCTTGACCGATTAGCAAGGGTTTCTGAATGCGATCGACAAAAAATAAGGGCGATCGCGATCGCAAAAACTCTGGTTCAGTTTCCAAATTGCCCATGCAGTGATACAGACTTGCTTTTCTCGGTTCCCAGTAAGGGGGAATAGTTTGCAGCAGCGTAATCAAATTGCTGGGCCCGACAATATCGACGGCGCAGGCAAAAACATCGGGACTAAAAGTCACTCCCACCAAAGCGGCATAACCGCCGTAGGAAGCGCCCAGAATCGCAATTTTATTCTGTTCGGAAATTCCTGTTTCTACCAGCCAATTTACTCCATCTAGCAAGTCGTCGTGCATTTTAGCACCCCATTCGCGATTGCCGGCATTGACAAAGGCTTTGCCGTAGCCAGTGGAACTGCGAAAATTGATTTGCAAAACGGCGTAACCTCGATTTGCCAGCCATTGGGCTTCTGGATCGTAACCCCAGGTATCGCGTCCCCAGGGGCCGCCGTGAACTAGCAAAACTGTCGGTACGGGTGTGGCGACTCCGACAGGTTTTGTCAGGTAGCCGTGAATGGTTAAACCATCTCTGGCGGTATAAGAAATGGGTTCCATTGATGATAATGGCAAGCCTTCGAGTTTTGGTTGGTTGCTGAAGACGAAGGTGAAGGTTTTGGAGGCGCGATCGAACAAATAGTAGTAAACTGGGCCGTCGTCTGTCATGTAAGCGACTAGCCACGTGGTGTCTGCGAGGTTGCGGCTGGTAATGGAGAATTCGCCGGGACGGAATTTGCCGATCGCCTCAAAATCTTCTGCTATGCTTTGGTCTAAAATCTGCCATTCTTGCTTGTCTTTGTAGAAGGAAACCGCCTGAATTTCTCGCTTGGTAGGGTGTACGACAATATCGCCGACATCGTATTCTGGGTCAGAGGCGATCGTAGTTTCTTGTTTGGTTTCTAAATCGAGTGCGATCAAATGTTGGGCGTTAACATCGTGATTGCCGATGATGTAAAGAATTTTGCCGTTTTCTGAGAACATGAAGGGACCGCCTTCGTCGTCTGGGCCCCAAGTTCGCAGGCTTTCCCAAGACTTGTCTGCTGTTTCCCGAAACAGCAATTCTGAACCGCCGTCAACAGTTGTGGCTATGGCCGCCCGCACTTGCAATTGGGCATCAACAGTCCAATCGACGATGTTACCTGGGTTGTCGGTATCGAGTTCGACAGCACCGTTTTTCAGGTTGATGCGGTAAACATCGTGTTTGCGGCGATCGCGGATGTTCATTCCCACTAAGATTTCATTGGGGAAGTTGTGATCTAATGCGATCGGCTGGGCTTGAACTCCTTGAAATGGTGTCAAGTCGCGAACCAGATTTGACTGGATATTGACTGAGAATAAATGCCAGTTTTCGTCACCGTCAGTATCTTGAAGATAAATTAA
The DNA here is from genome assembly GCA_043767465.1 of Cyanobacteriota bacterium. Lineage (GTDB taxonomy): Bacteria > Cyanobacteriota > Cyanobacteriia > Cyanobacteriales > Microcoleaceae > Microcoleus. The sequence continues at coordinate 17,938 of JAYUGZ010000844.1, read as the reverse complement.
TTCTTCACCGCTGTAAGTCCAAAGAAAGATACGAATTCCACGTTTTTTATCGGATGTTAATTGGCGGTCATCTGCTTGACCGACTGTACGCAATTGCACTTGCAAAACGTTGTTTTCGTCTGGTGCAATGTAGGCGAGATACTTGCCATCTGGTGAAAGTTTTGGGCTAGTTCTTTCGGGGTTGCCGAAAAGAATCTCCCGCTCGATTAGCGGTGGTAGTTCGGTTTTTGGTTGTTTAATTGTGGAATTTTGCATTGTATATTGTGCCTAAGATTCTATTTTTCATGAAGCTGTATAGAATTTGATCCCCCCTAACCCCCCTTAAAAAGGGGGGGACAAGAGTATTCAAAGTCCCCCTTGTTAAGGGGGATTTAGGGGGATCTAGATATATGCAACTTCACATTAAATTGGTATAACCGTCAAAAATTAACCTTTAAGCAAATCCTGAATCGGTTTGCTAATCCAATTAAAACCTACTTTTACTTGATGGTCAAATGTCGGCATCCGATAGAGATAAGCTAAGCGACGAGCAATATGTGCCAATTGTCCATCGAGTTTGATTCCTAAACCAGAAAGAGTGGCATTGTCAATGCCTAATGTCATCATTTCTCCTAGCGGCTGATAGCGGAAAGGTAGCAAAGGCCGATCGCTCAACGAGGCCCATATGTTCCAGGCGGTATAGTCTGCTTGCTGGAAAGCTGTTTGAGCTGTAGCCGGGACTTTTTGACCACTTGCGTCGTGACATTCTGCCATGTCTCCCAGGGCAAATATGTCTGGATGGTCGATAATTTGCAATGTGGGATTCGTGATTAATTGACCGCGCTGGTTTTGTTTGAGGGGGAGCGATCGCACTGCTTGACTAACTTGGGTTCCTACTGTCCACAATACTATATCTACGGGGAGAACATCTAATTGTCCTTTGTAGAGTAAGGATATGGTGTCGGATTCGATCGCCTCTACTGCCGTTTCTAAGTCGATCCAGACTTTGCGTTTGTCTAAAGCTTTTTGGGCGGCTTCGCGGTTAAACTCCGGTGATGTCCGCAGAATCGTGTCGCCTTGCTCGACTAATCGGACGCGACCTTTGTCTCCGAGTCGATCGGCTAATTTACAAGCTAATTCTACTCCCGAATAACCTGCGCCGACGATCGCCACCCGAATTTTGTCAGTGTCGCTAGCTTCTAAAAATCGCAGTCTTTCTTCTAAGCGGTAGGCGTCGTCGAGAGTGCGGAACGAGTAAGCGTATTCAACTGCTCCTTTGACCATATCTAGCGGTGTTTCGCCGCCTAAAGCTAAAACGAGGCGATCGCACGGAATTTCTGGCCCGTCATGCAAATGCACTCGTTTTGACTCCACATCAATGCCGGAGACAGTGCCTTGACAAAAGCGCACGCCTGTGTTTTGCAAGATTTCGGCAAAGGGCGGGGCGATTTCCCAGGTTTGGAGTTCGCCAGTCAGGAGCTCGTACAGCAGGGGAACGAATAAAAAGCGATCGCGACGGTCAACTAGGACAATTTCAGGTTTTTCGGTTTTGGAGAAAGGTAACTGACTCAAGCGCAGGGCTGTGTAGAGTCCGCCGAAGCCTCCGCCGAGAATGCAAATCCGGGGTTGTTGTTGAGTCATGGTGTTTTGTTTGAGGGCGATCGATCGCAAGGCAACTTATCTTATTGTAACGAGAGTCGGGGAGTGCGAGAGTAGGAGATGGGGAGACAGGGAGACAGGGAGATGGGGAGATGGGGAGATGGGGAGAGTCGGAAAAATCTTCCCTCAACATCCATCCGTTACATCCGTTATAAAATTCGTTGCAGAACATCCATCCGTTACATCCGTTACGTAATCCGTTGCCGAACTGCCTATTAGCTGCCCTCAAATTTTCTGAATGTTCGGAGAAGTAATTTTGTACTATATTAGTTGATAACGAATTATTTCGCAGATTAAACTCACTTTTTATACAGCATCTACTCTAATACTTGCCCGCACTCACAAATAAAAAAATCATGCAAATTTCCTCGAATTCTTCTAAATTTAAGAACGGCGATCGCCCTAACGAAGACAGCTCATCTTTGTTAAGCAGCGAAGAACGATATAAAAATTTAGTAGCTAATATTCCCGGTGCTGTCTACCGCTGTACCTGCGACCTCCGGGGCGACGCCGGATCGATGCGGACTATGGTGTTTTTGAGCGAGGCTATTCAAGAAATATCTGGCTATCCATCCTCTGATTTTATCAACGATCGCGTGCGTTCTTTTGCCAGCATTATCCATCCTCAAGACCGCAAAAATGTGGAGGATGCTGTCGCAAAAACTGTAGCAACAAAAACTCCGTACATCCTTGAATACCGCATTGTGCGGGCTGACGGCGAAATTAGCTGGGTTTATGAAAAAGGTCAAGCTGTTTGTTGCGAAGCAGACGAGGTTAGAGGAAGACAAGAGCGACAAGCAGAAATCGAGGAATTGCTGTCTGCTGTGGTTTTGCCGATTTCGCCGATCGCAAATTCTTTGTCTCAGGTTGTCTATCTCGACGGAGTGATTTTGGATATTACTGAGCGCAAGCGCGCTGAGGAAAAGCTGCGAAACACTCAAGATTTCCTGAATGCGGTATTGCAAAATCTGCCAGTTAGCGTCTTTATTAAAGATGCTGTGGAACAAAGATTTATCTATTGGAATACTGCTAGCGAAGAATTGTTTGGCTATTCCCGCGATGAAGTGCTGGGAAATAATGCTGCTGACTTGTTGGAAGCAGAGCAGGCTAATTACTTGCAAGCACAAGATTTAGAAGTATTTACCACGGGAAAAGAGGTCGATCTGCCAGAAGAAACTATCCAACTTCCGCGCCGGGGAAAGCGGATTTTACACACTAAAAAAGTTCCTTTGTTTGACGATTCTGGCGCGCCCAAGTACATTCTGGCTATTGCTCAAGATATTACGGAAAGTAAAAAAACAGAAACAGAATTGTCGCGGTTGGCTCTGGTGGCTCAAAAAACGCAAAATGGTGTGATTATTACTGATGCTGAAGGCTGCATAGAATGGGTGAATGAAGGATTTACTCGGATTAGCGGTTATGTGCTGGCAGAAATGCAGGGAAAAAAACCGGGTGATGTGCTGCAAGGCCCTCAAACAGATCCGCTAACTATTGCTCAATTGCGATCGGCTTTGACTGCGGGCGAACCCTTCAATCAGGAAATTTACAATTACAGCAAGGATGGAAAGGGTTATTGGGTGGCGCTGTCGATCGCCCCAATTTATCGAGAAGCCGGGGAACTCGAAGGTTTTATTGCGGTGCAAACTGATATTACGGATCGCAAACAAGCTACTGAATCTGTCAGGGAAAGCGAGAGTTATTACCGCTGCATTGTCGAAACGGCTTCGGAAGGGGTTTGGATGTTTGACGCCGACAGCAACACGACTTTTGCGAACTGTCGGATGGCCGAAATGCTGGGGTATACTGTGGAGGAAATGCTCGGGCGATCGCTATTTGAGTTTATCGACGACGAAGCTCGGGAAATAGCTGAAAGTTATGTGCAGCGAAGGCGGCAAGGTATCCGCGAACGTCACGATTTTAAGTTTACGCGCTCTGATGGCTCTCACTTGTGGGCGATCGTATCGGCGACACCAATGTTCGATGCTGAGGGCGAATTTTCGGGGGTTTTGCGGATGATTACCGATATTAGCGATCGTAAACAAGCCGAAGCAGAATTGCGCCAAACCCTCCAAGAATTAGAATTTGAAAAATTTGCCTTAGATCAATCAGCAATTGTCTCAAATACCGACGAATTCGGCGTTATTACCTATGTCAACGACCAATTTGGCGAACTCTTGAAATATTCGCGGGAAGAATTGATCGGTAAAACCCACAAACTTGTCAACTCCGGCTATCACCCAGCGGCTTTTTTCAAGCAACTTTGGTCAACAATCCGCCAGGGAAATGTTTGGCGGGGAGAAATTAAAAATCAAGCTAAAGACGGTAAATTATTGTGGTTGGATACTACGATTGTACCTTTCTTAAATAGCAGCGGAGAACCCCATCAATATGTAGCAATTCGCAAAGATATTACCGATCGCAAACAAGCAGAAGAAGCAGTGCAGCTTTCGGAAAGTCAATTGAGGACTAAAAATCAAGAATTAGCGAAAGCCTTGCGGGACGTGCATAAAACTCAAAGCATGATGGTTCAAAATGAAAAAATGGTAAGTTTGGGGCAGTTAGTAGCTGGTGTAGCTCACGAAATAAACAATCCAGTTAGTTTTATTTACGGCAACGTCATGCACGCTGACGATTACTTTAAAGACTTGCTAAAAATGCTGCAACTATACCAGCAGGAATATCCGGAACCAACAGAGGCAATTCGAGAAGAAATAGATGAAATAGATTTAAATTTCATGCTCAAAGATTTGCCTAAATTGTTAAAATCAATGAAAATGGGCTCAGAAAGAATTCGCCAAATTGTGCTATCGCTGAAAAACTTTTCGCGATTAGATGAATCAGAACAAAAGCAGGTTGACATTCACGAAGGGATTGAAAGCACTTTGTTGATTTTGCAGCACCGGTTCAAAGAAACGGCTGGACATCCGAAAATTGTGCTGCTAAAAGAGTTCGGGAATTTGCCGCGCGTACAGTGTTATGCTGGACAGTTGAATCAGGTATTTATGAATATTATTGCCAATGCCATTGATGCTTTGGAAGAAGCAATGGAAACCGGACAGTGGGCGGAGGGGGAACAGGCGCCTATTCCTTATTGTCCTTCCCCGACGCTGCGGATTTGTACTGATGTAAAATACGAACAGGCTGCTGTTTCTAATGATTCTATGCGACATCCTTCTCATATTGTGATTCGGATTGCTGACAACGGGCCGGGGATTCCGACAGATGTTCACGAAAGGCTGTTCGATCCGTTTTTTACTACGAAAGAACCTGGGAAAGGTACTGGTTTGGGGCTGTCTATCAGTTATCAAATTGTGGTGGAAAAGCACGGTGGGCGCCTAAAGTGCAATTCTGCACCGGGTCAAGGTACGGAATTTGCGATCGAGATTCCTGTCGCTAGAAGTTAGTAGTTATTGGTTATTGGTTATTGGTTATTGGTTATTGGTTATTTACCACCAATTAGCAATGCCCTGTTTGGCCAATGCCCCATTCCCCATTCCCCATTCCCCATTCCCCATTCCCTATGAAATATAACGTAATTTATGACGGCAATTGCAATCTCTGTGTCACCTTGGTGCAGCTACTGGAAAACTTAGATAGAGGCGAACGATTTGAGTATATTTCCATGCAAGATTTAGAGCAATTAAAGCGGTTTGGGATAACTGCTGGCGACTGCGAAATGGGGATGATTTTGATAGATGCGGACAATCCCGAGAAACGCTGGCAAGGTAGCGATGCGGCGGAGGAAATCGGGCGGATATTGCCTGCTGGTGATGTGTTTGTGGCTGCTTACCGGGCGATGCCGGGGATGAAGTGGATGGGCGATCGCGTGTACGAACAAGTCCGCGACAACCGCTATACTTTATTTGGGAAGCGATCGACTACTTACAAATCAGTTTATCCTGTTGGCTGTCGGGCGATCGACAATTGCGACACTCAAAGCTAAAATCAAATCCACCTTCATTTCCGTAGGGGCAATCCCCCCGTGGTTGCCCCATTTCAATCGCCAAATGACTCATTGAACAAATCGAAAATCTGCTGGCAAAAGTGTTTGAGCTTTTGCGCCGACTCCGCCGCAGGTTCAGTTTTGCCGAGAAAATTCCAATTTTCCACAGTCGAAAAACGCCACTGCTGACCTGTATGATCGTAACCTGCCGCCTCAACCCCGATCGCCCGCCGAGATCCTTCCACCGGATCTTGGTAAAATCGGATTTGGATCAAAATGCTGCGGCTTTGCAACAAGCGACTTCTACCGGGAAAATGGAAGCCAATATCGATCGATTCTGGATCGACAAGTTCCCTGGTATCCTGATCATTCATCCAAGGTTTCAAATCAACTTTCGCATCCGGGAATTCCGATTTGAATAAATTAACAACCGCAGCAATTTTGCTAGCTAATTCTATATTTCTGGCTTGTTCGGCAGCGTTCACGAGAAATACTCCTATCAAATATAGTTATTACATTTAGCTAACAATGTAACTGCATATTGCCGAATATAAACTGTGAACAGCGGACTTTTTCAGAGATCATTAGACATTGACAAATTTTAAAATTTATGTTAATCACTCTTAGTCTGCGGAGGTAGACTACCCTTCGGGAAGGCTAACGCCTACGTTCTCGTGTAGACGCGGTTTCAACCGCCGAGTCCGTGTTTGATTGCCCCGGAGATCCCCCTAAATCCCCCTTAAAAAGGGGGACTTTGAGAATGCTCTTTTCCCCCCCTTCTTAAGGGGGGTTAGGGGGGATCTCCGGGTTTTAAAACACGCCACAGTCCATAATCTTAACTCAACGGCAGGGCGATCGCAAATTCCGTCCCTTCACCCACCACAGACTCACAACTCAGCTTACCACCGTGAGTCTCCTCCACAATTTGCCGGCTGATAGAAAGCCCCAAACCCGTACCCTTTCCGACTCCCTTGGTAGTAAACAAATGGTCAAATATCTTCGCCCTCACATCCGGTGACATCCCTGCGCCATTATCTTTGATGCGAATCACCACGCTGTTGTTATCTGGCGAGACATGGGTGATAATGGCGATCGTATTCGGTACAGCCTCAACCTCAGCATAACTGCGACCGACATTAAATTCGTCAAAACAGTCGATCGCATTTGCCAACAAATTCATAAACACCTGATTCAACTGTCCCAAATAACACCTAACTTTCGGGAGATTTCCATACTCCTTCACCACTACAATCGCCGGACGATCTGGATTAGCTTTCAATCGATGTTGTAAAATCATTAAAGTGCTATCAATCCCTTCATGGATATCTGCCGACACTTTTTGGGTGGTATCCGCACGGGAGAAAGTGCGGAGAGACGTGCTAATATTGCGAATGCGATCGCACCCAACCTTCATCGACGACAGCATTTTTGGTAAATCTGCCATCAAAAACTCTAAATCGATATCCTCAGCATCCTCTGCGATTTTTGAGCTAGGATCAATCACCTCTTCCTGATACAACTTCAAGTGATCAATTAAATCAGCAACAGCCCTAGTAGCTTCAGTAATATTCCCCGCAATAAAACCGACTGGATTATTAATTTCGTGAGCGACACCTGCAACCAAATTCCCCAGAGAAGACATTTTTTCACCTTGAATTAATTGCAATTGTGCCTGTTGCAGTTCCACAAAAGACTTTTCTAACTGTTGAGATTTTTCTTGTTCCCGCGCATACAAACGAGCATTTTCTATCGCAATCGCGACTTGAGAAACTAAAACTTTTAAAACTTCTACCCTGTCTGCGGTAAAAGCTCCGGCTGTTAACTTGTTTTCCAGGTAAATAATCCCTTGGAGGTGGGATTGATAAATAATTGGCAAACACAGAATTGATTTAATTTTAAATTCTCGAATGTAAGCATCCGCATTAAAATGTTCCGCAAAAGTCGCATCCTCCAATACCAGAGGCTTTTGACTGCGGAAAACATAATTGATTACAGAAACAGGCAAATCTTGACTGTTTTCAAATGGGATAGATTGTAAAACTGTAGTCGTGCTATCTGTAGAATTGCCGACAGCTTCGATGTAGAGTCTATCGTCTTTAAGTAGCAGCAACACGACTTTTTGAGCCGCCGCATTTTCTAAAATGATTTTGATTAATTTTATCAGCAAATTTTCGAGAACTATTTCACCGTTAATAGCTTGCGAAGACTTAATAAAAGTAGCCAAATCTAATAAATCGCCCAAACCATTACTGGTAGTATTTCCAGTGGTAGTACGGGTAACATCAATGGTTGGGGTTTGAATTGCGCGCGTCTGTGTTACTAAGAAAGGATGTGTTGATTCTAAGTGCTTAACTTTCGCGAGAGCTCCCCAGCGGATGTAGGCGTAATAAGCTTTCGTCAAATATGCTTGAGCAATTATCTGTTTCCCCAGAGATTGATAGAATTCTCCCGCTAATTCATAGGCTAATGCTTCCTCTTGAATATAACCATTTTTGGCTGCTCCAGCAATTGCGCGATCGTACAAATCCATTGCTTGGCAATTTTGCCCAAATACTCGCGCTTTCTCGGCTGCTACCAAATCGTATTTGTGTTGATAATTCATCGGAGCATGAACTGCCCATTTTTTCATCTTTTTTTGGTTTTGTACCACTTTTTTTAGATATTGCTTTTGCTCCCCTTTGCCAGCTTGGGGATACAAAGCGAGAAAACTGAGAGAATGATAAAAATTACTAACAGAAACCACATAAAATCCGGATGCAGATTCTTCATATTTCTCAAGCAACCTTGAATTTTCCAAGGCTTCCTCGTAGTTTCCAAATAGAAAATTTAGCATAACTTTGGCATAATAAACAAAATAAACTAGAAGAAAGTTTTTAGCCTCTATTAAAATGGGTAGCGTTTTTAATTCATTAAAACTATCGCCGATTAAATGACATGGATCGACAGTTGTACCACATAAATTTAGGGCTGTTTGTCTCTGTAAACTTATATACTGTACAGTATATTCTAGTTGAGAACTCTGGAATAATTGCACATACTTACCAGCCTCTTTTTCAACCAGATTGAGATCCTCTACTATAAACATTTTTAGGGCACAATATTCAGAGATAGAATAACCCGCAAATTCCCAATTTCCACTCTCCATCCCGGCTTCAAAACCTTCCTTTAGATAGCCTAATCCTAAGTTAAGATCGCTTTTCCATTGTTGAATCAAAGAACCAAAAACTGTATAAACTCTACTTTTGATTGAACGGGATGGAAATTTGTCTAACATCCTAATCGCCAATTCGCCGAATTCGTACCCTAAACTAATATCCCCCACCCTGCACAGAATTATGCCATAAAAAGCGTAGGCGACACTAGCATAAGCCGAATTGCCATACTTAATGCACTTCTTAACCATCGTAAATATCAGCAACGGTAGCAGTCGAGGTTTAGCCGTAACAGCAGCGCTGAGAATCGCTGATAAAATCCGCATGGCTGCTTGTTGATGGGGATCTGTCATTACTGGTAAGTTAGCTAAATCCTCAATTCGTTTCAATCCCAAGCTCAGTTTTGTATTAATCAGTCCCGCCACAATATTTAGCGGTTTGGAATTTTCAGGAAAACAAATCCCTAACAATTTCAGCACTTGCAGTCCTGTATTTAGTGCTTCGATAAGTCTATTTTGACCAGTATAAGACTGGATTTGAAGTTCGTAAACATTCACTTTTTCCAGTATAGTTTGAGCTTGTTCCACTACGAAATCGACCAGTATTTTTGAATCTTCATAGTTGACATTTAAGTATTCAGCTTCTGCTGTTGACTCGTAAATTGCTAAGGTTAATTCATACTCACTCTGCCAACAATCCGCTGGCAATAATTCCATAGCGACCCGCAAATACCTAACAGCAGCTTCGTAAGCATTCGCCGCTTTTGCCTTCCGTCCCGCAGTTAAATTTAGTTTAGCTAATTGCGTCTTTTCTGCTGGCTGGCTAATCCTATCAATTCCTACATTCAATTGATTGACAATATCAAAGATGTTTTCTTCTAGCTTTTCGGTTGGAGTATTCTGTAACAGTAATTGACCGATTTTTAAATGGGTGGATTGCTTTTTATCTTCGGGAATTAGCGAATATGCCGCTTGCTGAACACGGTCATGTAAAAATCTGTAACTAACCCGTGAAGTATCTAATTTGAGATTAATTGATTCGGCACTATCGAAAACTAAAGGAATGCGATAAGCATCGCTCAAAGGCAGAATTAACCCGGCTTGCAAAGCTGAATAAAGTTCATTAGCTGTAGTATTTGCTGATTCTTCGCTGACAAGTGACAGCACATCTAGAGCAAATTTATCTCCCACGCAAGCTGCTAATTTTAACACTTCTTGCGTGGCTGCGGGGAGCTTTTCAATGCGACTGGCTACCAGTTCGACAACGCTTTTATCGGTAATGCCAATGGCTTGAATTTCATCGATACTCCAATTCCAGCCACTTTTACTTTGTTCACCGAAATTAAACTCGAATTTTAAAAGATTTTCTTGATAAAGTGCTTGCAGGAGTTGCGTCAAGAAAAACGGATTTCCACCTGTTTTATTGCAAATTAATTCTGCTAAATTTTTGACTTTTTTGGTGCTGTTGTTGAGTGTGTCAGCGACTAATTCACTCACATTTTCTAAAGGCAGCGGTTGCAGCACGATATTGTTGACAACAGTACCCATTTTTTCAATTTCTTCGACTGTCTGAATTAACGGGTGAGTCGGACTAACTTCGTTATCTCGATAAGCACCGATTAGCAGCAAATATTGCTGGTCTGGGTCAGTTATCAGTGTTTGCATCAACTTTAATGTTGCTGAATCAGCCCACTGCAAATCGTCTAAAAAGATCACTAGCGGGTGTTCTTTTTGTGCGAAGACGCGAATAAATTCTTTGAATACCCGATTGAAGCGATTTTGCGATTCAATCAAGCCGAGTTCTGGCACTTCAGGCTGTTTTCCAATGATTAATTCAACTTCAGGAATTACATCGGCAATTACTTTACCGTTAGTTTCCAAAGCTGTTAAAATTTTAGTGCGCCATGTTTCTATAGAAGCAGCGCTTTCAGTTAGCAATTGGCGCAGCAGCGAGTTGAATGCTTGAATTAATGATGCGTAGGGAATGTTTCGTTTGAATTGGTCGAATTTGCCGCTGATGAAGTAACCTTTTGAGCGAGTTATTGGTTTGCTAACTTCGTTGACGACTGCGGATTTGCCGATGCCGGAATAGCCGGATACTAGCATTAGTTCGCTTTGGGAACGGGCGGGTTTTTCTGTATTTCGGTTTGCTGAAAAAGATTCGGGTGAACCCGCCCCTACGCGTTCAAATGCTGCTAATAGTTCGTTGACTTGTTGTTGTCTCCCGTACAATTTTTGGGGTATCAACAATTGGCTGAGAATATCTAAGCGTCCTGGGATAAAATAGGCAATTTTTCCTGTTGTTTCTAACTGATGCAAACAATTTTCTAAGTCTGCTAACAATCCCGCTGCACTTTGATATCTATTTTCGGCATTTTTTGCCATCAATTTTAGGACTATTTCTGAAAGTGCTGGCGGAATATCTGAATTGATTTGATGCGGTGCAATTGCTTGAAGGGCGATGTGGCTGTAAACTATTTCTAAGGGGTCACTGCTGGCGAAAGGCAATTTACCTGTCAGCATTTCATACAAGGTAATTCCGAGGGAATAAAAGTCGGTGCGGTAGTCGAGGGTGCGGTTCATTCTCCCGGTTTGTTCGGGTGACATATAAGCTAATGTGCCTTCGACGGAGTTGGGATTGTTGAATTGTGGATTTTCTTTGTTCAGTTTTGTGGCTATTCCGAAGTCGGTGAGTTTAACTTGCTTGGTTTGGGAGTTGATAATGATGTTGCTGGGTTTGATGTCTTTGTGAATAATCTGATTTTGGTGCAGGTATTCTAAGGCTTTGACGATTTGGATGGCGATGTTTAAAACTACTCGCGGACTCAGCTTTTCTTTGTCGATCGCATTTCCGAGAGATTCGCCACCAAAATCTTCTAAAATAAGTCCTAATCGGTGGTCAAAGGTTTCTAAACTGATGGTTTTGACGATTTGTTCGCTGTCTAAATTTTGGCGGATTTGATATTCGTGTTTGAGGCGGGTAATGGCTTCGAGTGTGGGATATTCGGCTTTGAGGACTTTCAGGATTTGGGCAGCCCCGTCTGTCGGTGTTTGTGCGCGATAGATGATTGTTTCGACGCCTTCGTGCAGAGTGGAATCGATTTGGTATTCTGATATTAACATAAGTTAACTTTAAAGTATTAGGTTCTAATTATCAGTAAGCTAACACTACTTTAGCTTAACTTGGTGTGATTCAGATCGTGTAGTTTTTTTGCGGTTGCAAATTACTGATCGCATACTAAGTAAAAACACGGTACTGTTTTTTATTTTCAGTAGTAAGGTGCGCAATGCGCACCCTACAATTAAGGTAATTTGGGGGCTTTTCAATCGCTAACAACCGTGACTTCGCGATATTCTGCAAGAAGAGCTTTTGTGTCCGGCAAAATACGGACGCGGGCGAATTTTAAACCGCTGACTCCTTGCAGTGATTCTACCATCCCTGTCTGGACTTTTGCTTCTACCCAACCTTCGCGTGACAAGTAGCGCAAGTATTGTTGATACTCTTCCCATTCGTCTTCGGTGGAATAAACTACGGTTAGCATTCCTGATTGGGTAATTCGCTCTTGTGCGTCTTTGTCAACGGCTTTTTCGATCCGCTTTTTGACGAGTTCGTAACGGATATCGCGCGTGCCTTTGACATCGAACATTTTTTCGGTGTTTTCGTTGTGAAAAATGTCGATGGTGGTATTCTGCACTAAGACTAAATGTGCAAGTTCCATGTTAATTTGAGACTCGGCTTGCAGGCGGAAAACTGTGCGACCGCAGTCGCAAATTGCTCGCAGTTGTTCGTACCGTAAACTGTGTAAATGAAATTGGCTGAATTTGGGATCAATAGATTTTCCGACATAAATCATGTGATCCATGCCGTCGGTGCATTCGATGTCGCAGTAGTGAGGGAGAATTTGCTGCATTTTTTCTTGCCAGCGGGCCCAGGTTTCTTGGAGTTTGGTGCTGATTAGGTTTAGCATTTGATCGTAGCGGGTACGATCGCCATAAACGCAGTTATGTTCGTTTTCGCAGGCTGCTCGATAAGCTTCCACTGCTGCCTCAACCCTGGGCCCGCACTGCACAAAGTAGTCAAAATACACTTCTAAACGCTCGTTTAAATATTCGGCTGCTCGCACCTCCATATCGACTGTGACTTTTTCTTTTAAATGCTCGATGTAATCGAGTAAGTCGAGCCGCAGTTGCTCGCCGAGGTGGGTAGTTTGTGTTTGACAAACGGCATCGGCTATGGCTAAACCTAGGCGGAATTGTTCGAGCAAATCTGTTTGAATGGCTCGGTTTCTTTCGTCGCTGGAACCGCGGATGTCGGATATTCCGTACAGCGGATGAACGTCTGCAAATACGATCGTCTCTTGGGGCAGTCCCCAACTGCGCCTTTCTGCTTCTTGGGCGAACCGCCACTCGACTGCGGGGTGGATGTTGTGAATGTGGGTAAACCGCTGCTGGATGGCTTGCCGCAGGGCTGCAATGAAGGCGGGAATCAGTTCTTGGGCGTGTTGGGCGTCAATGTTGTTGAAGTGGTTTGCCCGATCGCACAACAGCCCCACTACGCCCAAAATCCGCAGCCCGCAGCCCTCGCGGGTGACTGATTTGACTACCAGCGGTACTAGCAGCATCGATTGAGTGCCCATTTTCCGCAAAGTTCGATCGCACTCGGTGCGGCACTCCCGGCGCAAGTCTGGGACGTTCCAAACTTGATTTGCTGCTGTGGCTTTGAAGAAGTGAGAAGCTTCTAGAGATTCCGTTGAATAAACAATCGGCTGCAAATTTTGACCGTCTTTGGCAACTAATAGCTGTACGTGTTCGCCGTCGGGGCGCATTAGCAAAGTGCCGTCAGCATTAAAGAGCGATCGCAAACAGTGATCGATTCTCTCAAATTTGTCTGGCCGCAGCATCGAATTGCGATCGATCAATAACTGAGTCAGCCGCCGAATTTGCTCCTGTACGGTGACATCAAAACCTTCTAGCAGCAGCAAACCTTCGACGCGGTAATTATCCAACTTTAGTCGATCGGCTAAATTTGCCAATTGATTCGGCTGCATCAGCCAAGCTTCCCGTTCTGCAACAGGCATTAAATTTAAGGGAAGATCCGTAAATTCATCAACTTTTGAGTCAATCCGAGTAATTTTCAACTGTTCCGACCCCAGCCAAAATTCAATAAATTTAGGTTCTCGATGTTCGGAATTTTTTATACTCGCCGTGACAGGTTCGTCTAGCACCCGCAAACTGTCGAGGTCAATTTGATAAAATTGCTTAAATACCCAGTGCAAAAGGTGACGGCGGTACAATTGCTCTGCTGTTTTGGCATCCAAATCCTCGAACAGTTCCAGCAGACTGATGCCAGTTTCTGTAAACCAACCGTTATTAGATTGAGTTACCAAGGGCGTGCCCTCCCAACCGGCCAAGCGGCAAAATGCCGTGTTAGCGTAACGCATGGCAAAAGTTCCCGGTTCCATGACTGCGATTAAAACACGGCGATCGCCTAGAAATTGAAACAATCGCTCTAAATCTTGTTTCCACGTTTTCAATCGTTCAATTTCAGTAGATTCACTTGGTACTTGGGCCGCTAAAGCTTCTAGTATCTGTTCCATGCTTGGTTCCGGCAAATTTTCACTGTGCGGATCTGGGGGAACGATACCTGCTGTTGGCAGTGATTTTACGGAGTTGGTGTTGTTTTGATGGGAAGACGATTTAGGAGTAGACATGAGTAAAACACCTGAAAGCAGTAGATTTTGTTAAAGAATGGAAGCGATCGGGGATTTATGGCTTTGTCAAGAACTTAGAACCTGTTTGTAAAGTTTGTGTATGGGTATCGGAAACTGGGTGTTCTCACGGGCGATCGACCCAGAAACTTTTACTTTTCTTCAAAAACAATCTCTTAGTCTTGACGTTATAGGTGATATTAACGTTTTTCTCACCTGCTGGGTAACACCCATTATAAGCGGTAAGCCGTAGCGGATAGTGTCAGCGACTAATGCTATTTCACTCAGAGGCGAGATATCTAGCAGCTTTGGGTTAAACGAGGCACAGCGCTAGTAATTAGGAATTGGTAATTAGTAATTGATAATTGGTAATTGGCAAGCAGGTCGCGAGTCACTAATTTAGGAGATAAAAGTTAGTAAAAATACACTAAACTTGCTATTTGGCAATTTACTAATTAAAATATATAATACAGCAAGCAGCCTTTTTTAAAGGAGATACCTATGGCTTTGACGATTAACAATCTCATCGGCGATTTGACTGGATTTCCTGTATTTGCTGGCGGCGGGCCGCGTTTTTTGGGATTTGCTACATCAGATGAGATTGACGTAGAGGATGGAGATTTGTCGTCTTTTCCCTGGGGAGTTTGGGGACTAGACGGCAACGATACTATAGGAGGTTCGTCGGATTCCAACGAACGCCTATTAGGAAATAACGGCAATGATGTTATCGGCGGTGGCGGCGGAAATGACATCATTTACGGGGGGAAAGATAACGATATTCTAGATGGAAATGAAGGCAACGACGTAGTTAGGGGCGACAGCGGAAACGACATTATCTTTGGAGGGCCGGGGAACGATATCCTGCGGGGAGGGCAAGGAGACGACGATTTAGACGGCAATGACGGCAACGATTTCTTGGTAGGCGATCGGGGAGTTGACGTACTCACGGGAGGCCCTGGTGCTGACGTATTTGTACTCAGAAGCAACGAACAATTTGGAGTCAATGGAGCCGATGTCATTACAGATTTTAGGTTTGACGATGGCGATCGCATTGGCCTCACTGACGGTTTGACAGAATTAGACCTCCTGTTCACTGACGACAGTCTGATTGCTTACGACAACGACGGAATTATCAACGATATGGTGATTCGCAACCGCAGAAACGGACAGATTTTGGGCGTTGTTTTAAACACAGATAACTTTGAACTTGTCGGTGCATTTGAACAGGCTAGTCCGTTTGCTTTGGCAGTAAACGGTTCTCAATTCCAATTTTTGGCTTAGCTATTTCTAGGCTGATTTGAGGGGCGATTTGCTACGGGATGGCTGCACTTCACGGTTTTTTTTGAGTGGAATATGCGAGCGAGCGCTGGTGTTAACAAATCTTTCCCGCAGTCCGACAATCCGGCAGGGGTTTAAACCCCTGCCTCATAGCTAAAGTCCTCTAAAAGAGGACTGATGAATTTTCCTGTTAATAATAAATTTATTAGTTAATAATGAATTTATTAGTTAATTCTTTAGTCCTCTTGAGAGGACTTTTGCTATGAGCCAGGGGTTTAAACCCCTGGCGGTACTTTGGCTTAAGCGATATTATTCAGAAATTCATTGAGATATTTTTAGGCTAAGCTAGAAGTAGCAACTCGAACTCGGGGAAAGTATAAATGACCGCTACAATT
Source organism: Cyanobacteriota bacterium (assembly GCA_043767465.1). Classification (GTDB taxonomy): domain Bacteria; phylum Cyanobacteriota; class Cyanobacteriia; order Cyanobacteriales; family Microcoleaceae; genus Microcoleus. The sequence goes on along the minus strand of JAYUGZ010000844.1, from coordinate 1,825 downwards.
CACCCCAAATTAACGGCACTCCCAGAACAGCGGTTGATTTTGCCGCTATCAATGACTTGGGAGCAGTTCAAAGCTCTGGATTCCTTGCTAGAGTACACTCGCAGCCTTCGCTTGTCTTACCTGGACGGATATGTAGAAATTATGACACTTTCGCCGGAACACGAAACCATTAAATGCCTGTTGGCGTTGCTGCTAGGTCAGTTTTTCCTAGAAAAAGATATGAGTTTTAGACCGACGGGTAGCGCTACACTCCAAGGGGAAACAAAAGGTAGCAGCAAGGAACCAGATTTATCTTACTACTTTGGGGAAGACCGGCGGAGGCGAGAAACACCCGATTTGGCGATCGAAGTTACTTTCACCAGTGGTACGATCGACAAACTGGAATACTACCGCAGATTTAACGTAGCGGAAGTTTGGTTTTGGGAAGACGGAGTGTTTTCGATTTATCAACTGAACTCGGAGGGTTACGAGCTAGTTTCTCGGAGTATGCTGTTGCCGGATTTGGATCTAGAATTGCTGGGGAGATGCCTGCAAATGTCGGAAGAAAAAGAAGCGTTGAAACTGTTTCGGGATGCAGTTCGAGCTTCCTAATCTAGAATATCCACAAGTAAAATATGGCAAAATTACGAAATGTACGAATTGTCATAAAAATTGCAATAATTTGAAAACTTCCAGTATTTCTGGTTTGCGGAGACTTCATTTTCATCTATACTATTCGGAGTATAAAAAATCTTAGTCTTCAGCAATCATCTATGAATAGGGGTTATTCGCGCTTTGATTCCCTCACCAGCATCCTAGCAGGCACAGTAACGGTAGCAGGAATAGTCGTTTTTGCAGCATCACCCGTTTTCGCAAAAACTCCCCAAGAAATTGCCAAATTAGCGATTTCTGCCACTGTTCAAATTAATGGTCAATATTCAAATGGAGTGAGTAGCGGGACTGGATTTATTCTTGCTAAACAAGGCACGACTTACACTGTACTGACAGCTAACCATGTAGTTGATGATGATAAACCTACTTATATGATTCGCACTAATACGGGAAAAGACCATCAAGTAACCCGTGTTGTTCGTTTGCAAAAAAGGCAGAATGAGCCGGATTTAGCAGTCGTAACTTTTAACAGTACAGAATCTTATCCAGTTGTTACTTTAGGAGATTCCGAACAAGCGACAGTTGGGGCAGAAATTTTTGTGTTTGGCTATCCAGCTAATGTAGCCGATCGAAAATACGGCACTCAGCGCAATTTTGAGTTTGTACCGGGTTATGTTACCAGCCGTCTCCCGAATCATCCGCGCGGTTATACTTTGCGCTACAATGCCGTTACGAAAGGAGGCATGAGTGGAGGGCCTGTATTTGATGGAGAAGGGCGTGTAGTTGGAGTTCACGGAGAAGGCGATCGGGATTATGATGATGTAACGGATAGTCGCGGAAACCCTACAGGTAAAGTTGCCACTAAAACAGGGTTTAATGCTGCAATTCCTATTAACACTTTTATAGCTAAATTATCGGATGCGGGCTTAAATCGATCGGCTCTTTTGGTGAATACTTCAACCGCCGCTAACGCACCTCTGAAACTGAACAATCCCAACGATGCTAAAACTTATTACGTTCGGGGTTTAACTCGGTTTGATAAGGGAGATTTGTCAGGTGCTGTTGCTGATTTCAACCAAGCAATTCAAACTCAATCGGATTATGTAGAAGCTTATTTTTATCGAGCACTGGCTTATTTTGATTTGAGACAAATGCCCAAGAGTATCGCTGATTATAGCAGAGCGATCGCCCTAAATGTCGGTTATGTTGATGCTTACTACAATCGGGGGCTGGT
>JAYUGZ010000843.1:0-3096 GCA_043767465.1 Cyanobacteriota bacterium | reverse complement strand
GCTTTGCGGTATTTGCGCGATCGGGTGAATGTGCCCAGAGATATGTCCATCTACGCGGCTAAGCGCTTAAGGGAAGCTTTGGAGGAAACGGCGGCTTTGGCGGGTGACGGCCAAGGTACTCCGATTCTCGCGAAGCATCGGCGAGATCAAGATCCCGCTAATTTTGTGTAAAGTGCGATCGGAATCAAACGAAATGATCGTTGCTGCTGCTCTACTTCATAAGCTTGCAATCTGGTCGATATTTCTGCTACCATTGGTAGTATTAAAAGTAGCATAAATACTGTCTATGAAAGTATCTATCTCTTTGCCAGATGAGTTAGTGCGTTACATTGACCAGCCTGTAGAAAATCGCAGTCGCCTAGTTGAGGTTTTATTGCAAGCATGGCGCAAACAACAAGAACAGCAGGCAATGGTAGAAGCTTGTTTATTGTTGGATGAACTGAGTGATGAATTAACCGATGAGGATGAAGCATGGCAGCAAGCAGCGATTACCGACTGGGAAGCATCTGGCTGGTAAATTTCGATCCCGATCGCCGCTGAAATTAACCCTTAGTAGTGACGGTATAGCGATCGCTTATTCCTTGGAGTGTCATATTTTCTTGTATCGCATCATGGGGAATCAAGACATATTGCCAAGATTTACCACCGTGATTGAGCATATAGTCTGAAGCATTTTGACACCATTGAATTGCGACATCTTTCTTAGCAAGCACTTGAGGATTGTCAATTTCATTTCTAGCTTTTGGTTCAAACATATAAATAACTTCCTCTGTTTCAGCAACAAAATCTGGCTGATATTCTAGATAATTACCGTGCCATTTGTAATAAAGCTGAAATTGTCCTTTTGCGGGTTTAAACCATTTAATTGCATCCCGTTCTAAAATCATTGCTAGTATTCTTTCTGCTTCCGATTGAAATTTCTGTTCTCGATAGAGGCATTTGGAGAAGCCTGTAAACAGATATTTGGACATATTGCTTTTGTCTCGTGGCGAAGATTGATAATCAAGGCAATTCTTAGCATTTGTAGTGTAGGCGCTATCTTTTAGGGCTGTAAAACCTTTACTAATTTTGACTTCATAACCTGTTGTTTCTTCCCAGAAATGTGGTTGCATTTGGCTATGGACAAAATTGCCAATTTCCCTTTGGTAATAGCGTAAAACTTTCTGTGTATCTCCTTCCGATAAGTAGGTCATAAAATGACTGATAACTTGATCCGCAAGGTCATAGAGTAAATCAGCGTGTTCGTCATAGGCAATATCATCGAAGTTGACTAAATTTTTGACAATATAGTTTTCTAGGCGTGATTCTTCAAAGTTTTCTTTGCTAATTTCTATAGATTCAACTTTATTTGTTGTTAGTGATTGAATATATAATTCTTGGGAGGGAACAGGATAATTTAAGTCAGTGACATCTAGGGCAAAAGACCTGAAACCCGATCGCACTGGCCCTTTAGGAGTCACAAGAATCTTAGGAATATTGATGGTTTGCTGGATCACTAAATTCGTTGTTTTGGCAACGATCGCTGCAATATCTGGAGGTGCTATGATACCTTCAAGTTCCATTTGTGCCGGTTGATATTTTCTGGTTACGGCTTCGCGCACTCTAGCCTGAACCTTTGGGGATGCGAGATCGGCGGTGGTTGGGACTTCTTCGGGCCGGCTTTCAAGCTTGAGGATTTCTTGGTATGTAAGCTGTGCAATCTTTTGTTCTATAGGTGATTGAAATAGGGATGGTTGAATATTTTGGGGTTCGGTTTCAGGTAAATTATCCAGTAAATTAATGGGTTGTTCGAGGTGAATTCCTAGATTTTGGGCTAGTTGCGATCGCGAAATTACTGTTTGTGTCTTTTGCTGTAAGTCTTCATCTGTAAGGATAATTTGTTTTAAGCGGATTTGGGATTCTGGGCGCTTTGCTTCATCGACAATTTCTTGGAATTTGTCATGGGCGACGATATTTAGGCGATCGACAATTTCTACACCTGTACGCATTCCATAGGGCAAACGCAAACCCCGTCCGATAGATTGCTCGATCAGGATTTTAGAATTTGCGGCTCTCAAAGGAACAATTGTATAGAGGTTGGTGACATCCCAACCTTCTTTGAGCATATTCACATGAATCACAATTTCCGTAGGTTCATCGGTATGTTCTACTTTCAGCAATTTCTCTACCATTTCATCTTCTTGAGCGCCCGTTTTACTAGAATCAACTTGAATAACTTTATGTTTATAATTCCCTTCGTAAAATTCATCGGATTGAATGAGTTCCATTAGTTTTGATGCGTGCTTAGTGTCACGGGCAATCACTAACACAAAAGGTTTAACAATTTGTTTTCCAGTTTGAATTGCATAGGTTTCTAATTCAACTTTAATATTTTCATGAAGATAGATGCCATCTTCTAGTTTAAGACGCTCGATCGCCTCTGGTGACATTGACGCGGGATTAAAGTCTTTGCGGGTGACGACTGCTGGATCTTTCACAAATCCATCGGTTATGGCACGTCCAAGGGGATAGTCATAGATGACATTTTTGAAAGCTACTAAACCTTTATTGGTTTCGATAAAGGGTGTGGCGGTAAGTTCTAGCCCCATTAATGGTTTTAATTCGTTAATAGCGCGAACTCCTGCTGATGCGCGATATCGGTGCGATTCATCCATGAGAATTACGAGGTCTTTTAATTGAGACAAGTAATCAAAATAGCTTTCGCCTATATATTCGGATAGTCGTTTAATTTTAGGGTTTTTACCGCCGCGTACTTCCGAGTTAATTTTTGAGATATTGAAGATATTGATTCTGCAACCGGAAAAATTAGTGATGATAGATGACTTTTCGTAATTATCTCCCGTAATGATTTCTGGGACATCGATCGCAAATTCAGAGATACCCGTAAATACATACTTTGAGGTATTGGGCGTAAAATCGGTAATCAGTTTGTTGTAAATGGTTAGGTTTGGGGCAAGAATAAAGAAGTTTTTGATGTCATATGCTAGGTATAAGTAACTGATAAATGCGCCCATGAGTCTAGTTTTCCCCACACCTGTGGCTAGGGCAAAACATAGGGATGGAAAGTCGCGCTCGAAGTCAGTAAACGTTGGAAAC
>JAYUGZ010000842.1:0-7675 GCA_043767465.1 Cyanobacteriota bacterium | reverse complement strand
AGATGTACTCAAGCTGAATGTATTCCCAGCTTTGCCAAACCCCTGGACGATATAATCCGAACTTATGGAACCCAAAACCTCGTGAATTAGGTTCATTTATTATACGTTGATGTTCCTTTTCTAGCTTAGTACCTATTTCACCTAGGGTTTTACCAAAATTTAAAATCTCATGTTTCCCTATGGCTTCACTTGGGAACTCATCAAATGTTAAGCTTCGAGAAACATAAAGTATTAACTCAATAACTTTAGAGCAAACTTCCTGAGAATCGTTATTAACAGAGACGTTTTTATTTAACAAATAAAACACATAGTAAAGGATATCCTCTAAAATGTATTCACTAGCAGGAACGCATAAGTAATCAACTATATATGTTAAAACTCGACCCTGTACTTTTGATAATTCATTATTGTTTTTAATTAAAGATGAGGCAAGTTCTTCAATAAATTCTCTTTTCTCTTTGAACTCATTTAACCATGACGGAATATCAATTTTATGTGTATCCACTAAGCTTAGACCTTGAAGCCTACACTCCTTAAGCTCATTAATACTTGAGATTGTTTGATTAGGATTATTAATTATGGCTTGGTCGAGGATGTCTTTAAACTTAGTCTGGAATTTTTCTAAGCTTTGTTCTCTACTCTCTGAATCATTTCTGGACTCACTGGGATAGGTATTGCCCTTCCTTTCCTCCTTACAGTTCTTGCCTGTCTCTTTGAAATGAGAGAAATGAGGAACTCTTTTTCCCTCTATACATGGCTTATGAAAGACAAGCTCTCTACATTTAGGGTGAGGACAAATTAGACCCAGCTCTTCATACAATAAATAGTTTAATCTTTCATCAGTAGCGGGAATTTCTTCAGCTAAGAACATAGATATAGCCACTTCCATAATACTTAACTCCTTTATTTTTGGTAATTATGATTATGAATTTAACAGTAGTCCTCTGCATATACTGTGACTTAAATCACCTAATTGTCTGAAATCATAAAATTCTATAGCAATAGTTTTAGCTATTTATCAGTAGGTGACTTTATCCTGAGAATTGTAACTATGTAACTATGTAACAGTAGGGACACGGCAGTGCCGTGTCCCTATCTGATATGTGCTATTTTGTATCTTTGGGCCGGGCTCGTGTGCCCACCCCACAAGAGTTTCCCGAAAAATAAGTGCACAAGTTAAATGTGCGACAAATTACAAGGCTTTACCTAACGCAGTGCAGGCTTTTTTCAACCATTCAATTGCTGCTGCATCAAGTACGGGTTCCAGTTTCTCGACTACCGAAGCGTGATAATTATTTAACCATGCGAGTTGAGTCTTTGACAGCCGATCGCCATTTATCAATTTTCGGTCAAACGGAATATACGTCAGCGGTTCAAATCCGTACCAAACAGTACCATTTTTTGACGGCATTTCCTTGACAATATAGAGATTTTCGAGGCGAATTCCGCCCCATCCCGGTTCGTAATATCCCGGTTCGATGCTGGTTACCATTCCCGATTCCAGCGGATATTGGACAGATTTGCTGATGCCGTTGGGGCCTTCGTGAACGGCTAAAAATACGCCGACTCCGTGCCCAGTGCCGTGTCCGTAGTCTAGCTGTTGTTGCCATAATACCGCACGGGCGATCGCATCTAACTGCGCTCCGGTTGTACCTTTGGGAAATTGCTGCATTGCACAGTTGATGTGCGCGATTAACACTGTTGTATAGTGTTCAATTTGCAGCGCCGTCGGTTCCCCGACAATCATGGTTCTGGTGTCGTCGGTTGTACCTGCTAAATACTGTGCTCCTGAGTCTAGCAGCAGCAATTCTCCGGGTTTTAACGTGATTTCGGGGCTGGGAGTGCCGTAATGTACGATCGAGCTATTTGATCCAGCACCTGCGATCGTTCTAAAAGATAAACTCTGAAAATCAGTTTCTTGCTGATAAAAACCTTCAACACTTTCTTTAACATCAAACTCTGTCAATACATTACCATTTTCTACCTGCTCTGTCAACCACATTAAAGTCCGAGTTTTCGCTCGACTTGCCTTAAAATTAGCCGATTTCATCTGCTCGATTTCCACCGGATTCTTCCGAGCTTTCATCCCTTCTACAGGATTCGGATCGAAAACTATTTCGATGTTATTTTTAGCTTTTTGCTGGTCTAAAATTAACTGGTACGTGCCTGCTGTGCTGTGTTTCGAGTCCAATAGCACCCGAACTTTTTTCGGCAAACTGACACAAGATACTAAAGTTGACGGATAGTCTGTGTAGGGAAGCAAAGTTACATCCGCCGACAATTCTTGCTTGATTTCTAGTGAAACTCGTTCAGGATTGGTAAACAAAAACGCTGCATCTGTGGTGACAATCGCGTAGGATATAAAAATCGGAATGTTGGGAATATCCGAGCCTCGGAGATTGAACAGCCACGCTATTTGATTCAGGTTACTAATCGGCAGCACATCAATGTTAGCTTTTGCCATCGCTTCCCTGACTCTGGCTAATTTTTGAGCCGCCGTTTCTCCAGTCAGGGTTGCTGGTAAGCTAAAGATGGGAGCTTCGTCAATCGCGGGTAAAGTCTCTGCTGTTTGACGAACTTTGTCTGCTAAATTCTCCCGGATTGATACCAGCTCAATTCCAGCAGTCGCAAATTTCTTCACCCAATTTTGATATTGCTCTGTCGATACAGTAAACGGATCAAAACCAAATCTAATTTTAGTTGACTTCTGGGCAGAATCGACCGCCAATTTTTCTAAAGTTTCAATCAAGCTTAAATTTTCTTCTAAGCCAAGTTTAGATATTTGAATAATTCCCGTATCAACTTGTAAATCTGCTTGTTCATAATAGCGAGAATCCACAAACAACCAAGCTGAAGTTTTGCCTACTAACAAATCTCCGGCGGAACCCGTAAAACCTGAAATCCAAGCTCGTCTTTGCTTAGCTGCTGGGACTGACAAATTAAAATGTTCGTCAACCGCTGGGATGAAATAGCAATCTAAGTCATGTTTTGCCATCATAACTCGCAAATTTGCAAGTTTAGCTGAGATTGACTCTTGATTATTTTGAATAGCTTTGAAGTTACTTGCAATCATATTTTATGCTCCTAAAATTGTTTTCAAACCTTTGACTAATCTGCTAATTCCGGCTGCTGCTGTTGCAGTTTCCAGAGCACCGTAAGCAACGCGCAAATAACATCCCCTATCCATACCGAAGGTTGTACCGGGAAGCACTGCTACGTGATGTTCGCGAATTAATCGCTCTACTAATTCCATTGTATCGAGTTCGGTGTCAACTTTCAAGAAAAAGTAGAAAGCTCCGCAGGCTGGGGAAATTGTACACAAATTGGGGATGGTATTGAGTTCGTTTAATACGAGTTGTCGCACAAATGCGATCGCCCTTACATAATTATCGCAGTAAACTCTACCAACTTGCAAGGCTCCCAGGGCTGCATACTGGGAAATTACGGGCGGACAGATTAAGATTGTATCTTGAATCTTTCTCACGGAAACCAGCAAATGCTCTGGGATTACCATATACCCGATGCGCCAACTCGCAAAACCGTAGGCTTTGGAAAGCGTAAACAGGGAAATCGTATGTTCGCTGCTGTTGGGAAAAGCTGCGGGCGAACAGTGTTTCGCGCCGTCATAGGTAAAATATTCGTAGGCTTCATCGCTGATGTGATAAATATTGTGTTGGCGGCAAATTTCGTTAATTTCTCGAAGTTCTTCGGCAGAATAAACCACGCCAGTTGGGTTGTTGGGTGAAATCGTGACGATGGCGCGGGTTTTGTCGGTAATTGCTTTTTTGATCGCAGCGATATTGAGTTGATAGTTAGCGTCGGTTTCTACTATCACTGGGTGGCAATTTGCCATGATAGCCGCCATTTCGTGGTTGAAATAATAAGGTGATTGGATGATAACTTCGTCTCCCGCCGAGGTAATGGCGAGAATGGCGTTGGTAAATCCCATGTTGCTACCGGCGGTAACGACAATGCAGTTTTTGTTGTTGATTTCTATGCCGTTATCTGTTTTGAGTTTGGCCGCGATGGCATCTTGTAATTCTGGGATTCCTTCGACGGCTTTGTATTTGTGATTGTCGGGATTTGCGAGGAATTCGGGGATTTTGTCAAATGCTTCTTGGGGCGGATTGTAGTTAACTATGCCTTGTCCTAAGGATATGGTTCCCGGATTTTGCCGGATTAGTTCGCCTACTACTGGAATTATTGGCGATTGTACGGATTGCATTCGAGTTGGATGATTTTTCATTTAATTTAACTCTGTTTTTAGGATTAATTTTGTTTGTAGACGGCGGTTGAAACCGCGTCTACACAAACGATGTCCGGATGGTGCGCGGACTGAAGAAAATAACTGAAGAAAAAAACATAATTTTAACTGGCCAATCTTCAACCCGCGGAGGCGGGTTTTGCTTGTGTAGACGCGGTTTTAACCGCCCTGTCTTCTAAACTCTTACAACTTCTATTCTAGAACCTTGCGGTGACTTGAACACTTTAACTTGTGCGGGCAATCTTTCGCCCAATCCTTGAACGTGGGTAATCACTCCAATCAGCCTTTCTCGCTGCCGCAATGATTCTAAAATCTGAGTAACGCTTTCGAGAGTTTCTGCATCTAAAGTTCCAAATCCTTCGTCAAGAAACAAGCTACCCAATTGAGCTCCTTGAGACAGTTTTTCTGACAAAGCTAAAGCCATTGATAGGGAAGTGGCAAAGGTTTCGCCGCCGGAAAGGGTTCGCACTCGTCTAGCTTCGCCGCCATTCCAATTATCTGTTACCCAGTATTCGCCTTCTTGGTTTTTTAGTTTGTAGCGATTGTCGGTTAATTCTTGCAAGATTAATGTGGCGCTGCCGACTAATTCTGCTTCTAAATGTTCTAAGATGTACGATTGAAATTCGTTGGATTTGAGATTCTGCGCTAAGGTGTGATAGGTTTGCTCTTGTTCTGTGAAATTTGTGATTTGCTGTGACAGTCTTTCGGCTTGTTCGAGGGTTTGGGCTGCTACTTGAATCCACGCTAAAAGTTGGGCGCGGTTGTTGTTGGCTTGTTTGATGTTTTCTTGGGCGGTGTGTTTTGCAGATCGCGCTTGTGCTAAAGTATCTTCATCGGTAGTCCTGCCTGCGATCGCCTCCTGCAAATCTTTCGCCCGCGTCTCCAACTGAATTTTTGACTCGCGCACAGAGCGAATCGCATTTTCCCACTGCGATTGTTCGCTAACAGGCGCCACCGCTGCTAAAAATGTGTCTTCTGTGAAATCAGCCGCTGTTAATTTTGCTAACCAATCAACGCTTAGCTGCTGTTTGTGGGCTTGAACTTGTGCAAAAACTTCTCCAGCTTGTTGCTCTCTCTCTGCTGCTTGAATAGCAGTATTTTGAGCAGATTGATAAGATGTTTCGGCAACTTTCAGCAGATTGGCCAACTCCTGCTTGTCTTCCGCTAAGGCTTGTGCTAAATTAGCATAGGGTTGATATTCGGTAATTTGATAAAGCGCATTGACACAACTTTGCAATTGCTGCTGTCGGCGGTCTGATTCGGCGATCGCATTTTGATATTCTTGCTGTTTAGCTGCTTGAGTCGTAGCTGCAAAATTAAATCTTTGTTCGTAATTATTATATTCCAATGATGCCAGCTTGAATTGCTGCTCGGTTTCGCGGTATTGGCGATCGCTCTCTTTAAGTATAGCCAACTCCTGCTGCAACTGCAAGACTTCCCACTGAGGATTTTCCATAACTTGAGTAATTTGCTGCTGCAATTCGGCAACTCTTTTGGCAGTCAATTCCAACATTTGAGCAATTTCCGACTGTTTTTGCTCGCAGGCTGAAACTGCGCTTTTGCCCTCAGCCACAGCCATTTGAGCCGCTTGAAAAACCTGATTTGCAGCCGCAACTTTCCGCCGTAAACCAGCGACATCGACAATCTTAGAACTCGGCAAAGCAGGAAGTAAATCGCTCTCAGGATGCACACCTCCGCACACCGGACAAGTATCCCCAGAATTCAGCGACATCCTGACAGCAGCAACACTCTCTAAACGCGCCGCTTCGGCATTAGCAGTTTCCGTCGCTTCTAACTCGGCACCGCAATCTTTGATCCTGATTTCTGTCGCTGCTAAATTAGTAGCAACCTGCACGTAATTCTGTTGAGCGCTTTCTTTGTCGGTGATAGATTTATGCAACTGTTGCTGCTGACTTTTTCCCTGCTTGGCAATTAGCTGCAATTCCATCAATAAGGGTGCAATTTGCTGCAAATGCTCTAAACGCTTTCCTCCCGGCGAATACTGTTCGAGCATTGCCGCTGCTTTAGTAACTCGAAAACCCGCAGCCTGAATTTTAGTGTTAGCAGCTTGGAGTTCTTTATCTGCTGCTTGGAAAAAGCGCAGTTTTTCCTGTTGAATTTTCTGGGCAAGCGCAACTTCTTTTTCTAATTGAGCGCGCTGTTCTTCATATACTTTTGCAGTAGTCAGAGCATCTTCGCGAGCCTTAATTTGTGGTGCTAGTGCCTCTGATTTGACTTTTGCCTCGTCAAGTTGCTGCTGCTCTGCTGCTAGCTCACAGCGAGCCTTAATTAACCGCTCTCGTGCTGATAGAGCGACACTTTCGGCAGTTGCATACTGACTGCGAGCCGATCGCACTAAAGCCCAATCTCCCTGTAAATGATTGGCAGCTTGCGCTCTTTCCAAACGCTGTGCTAAGATTGTCATATCGGCAGAACTAGCATTTAACTTAGCCAAATCTTGTTCTAGTTCTTGCCAGCGAACGATTTGCGAAAATAGCTGTTCCTCTTCATCTAGAGCCTTCTGAGCTTTGACAACAGCGCGATCGAACTCGGGTAACTGCTGCTCTAAAATCCAAAGTTGCGATCGTTTTAGCTCCACCTCATCCTTCGAGGGCGCGCTCAATTCAGCTAACTGCCTTTCCACCATTTCCCGTTCTTGTTTCAGCAACTTCGCGAGTTCGTTTGCTTCCTTGCGCATCTGCTCAAAAATCTCAAATCCCGCTAGCTGCCGCAAAATTTCCCGGCGTTTAGAAGTATCCCCTTTAATAAACTCATCAAACTTGCCTTGAGGCAGAATAATCGCTCTGGTAAAAGTATCAAAATCCATCCCTAAAATCTGTTCAATCGTATTTTGAACAGCAACAATACTGGTTCCCAAAGTTTCCCAATCGCCATTTTGCCAACTTTCCAAAATCACCTTATTCTCCGGAGATTTCGGACGAAAACGCCAGCGCCGCGTCACCCGATACTGTGCCGAACCGACAGCAAAACGCAACTGTACCTTTAAGTTTTCGCTGCCTTGACTTGCCAAATCGCCTACTTGTTTGCCGCTGCGAGTTGTCATGCCAAAAAGCGCGTAAGTCATCGCATCTAGCAGCGAAGATTTGCCCGCACCAGTAGCACCAGTAATTGCAAATAAATCGAGTTGAGAAAAATCTAAACGCTGTTCCCGGCGGAAGCTGGTAAATCCTTCGAGCAAAAGTTCTAGTGGACGCATACTGATTTTGGATTTTGGATTTTGGATTTTAGATTTTGGGATTTTTACAATTATATTATTGCGAGTGGTAGCAAAGCAATCGCAAAGGTTGGGGATGGCAAGGAGAGCGTCGCTTCGGACGCAGTATATATCCCAAGGCATATCAACTTAGGCAAAAAGTCTGGATAAAGCTCGCTTTTAATTCAGTCTCGATC
>JAYUGZ010000841.1:0-3099 GCA_043767465.1 Cyanobacteriota bacterium | reverse complement strand
GAATTATTGATAATTTGAGTGCCAAAAATTACAGTTGGTTTTTGAGGTTGCTGCAAAGCCTTTTCAAATCCTGCGGTATAGCCAACTGTCCAAATGGCACAACCTCCGATTGTTCCAGCCACTAATGCTGCTGAAGTTTTCATGGAATTCTGAACATCATCTTGTAGGGACATTTAACAGACTCCTGTCATTAAAATTGCTGTATCTTCTTGAGCTTTGAACCGAGTAAATTGATCGTCATTTTTATCCTTCTTTTTTTCACCCTCTAAAACTAGCGACTTGACCAATTACTTGGATCGCCCTTGCATCAGTAATCCCTTCATCCCGCAATTCAGACGCGACTTTAGTAAGAGCTTCCTGTGGGCGCAAAGCTTTGACGACAATGATTTTCGGAGGATTTGACTGGCGATTGACTTGGACTTTGTAATAAGCCATAATTACGACTCCTGAAGCTTCTTGATGCCTGCTGCAACTTCCTCTGTAAAACCAAGTTGTATTTCTGCTGCGGCCTGCTTTCCCCACGCCCGGCCCACTTCTCGGTAATTGTTCAACAATCCAATTTTCAAGGCAGAAATGTGAGACAAATTTTTATCGGCAGCCGCAGCAGCGGTGGTAGCGATCTGATTGTGTTGTTCAACAAAAACGATCGCCGTTGACGTGGTAATAAGGGACGCAACCGGTGTCTTTTCTACTAGCTTGCGGAGCTCAGTGAACTTTTGAGCATTCAGTAGTTTGATCGCATCCAGGGCGACTTGAGAATACTCGGTAGCACGAGCGCCACCACGCCGCAGGGTTTTGATATCAAGGGAGTAAATGCTCGTTAATTTAGCGATCGCTTTCTGTAACGCCGCCTTGTTTAAATCGAGAAGACGCTGAAGTTGTGAGACCGAGTACCACCGCTCAATTGATTCTGACTCGGTGAAATCGATTTGCTCAGCCTCAACGTCAATCACATCCTGGTTTTCGAGTTCCATGTAGCCTTCCTATTGACGGGAATCGATTTGAATCGATTTGAATCGATTTGAATCGATAAATTCAGAATAGTAGCTAGCAAACCATCAAGATACTAGCCACCGACTAATTATCAGTCACCGACTAAACGCCACCTGAATCGATTCAATTTTGCACAAAAAAAAAGACCCTCTCCCGTGGGGGAGAGAGTCGTCAATTATTCACAGAGACAGATGAGTATAAATTTCTCCCAGAAGCCTTTTTATATAGAGTTTTGGCTCCCTGTACTTGGGATCGGATTCATCTTTTAAATAATTGTAGAGACTTTGAAGTGGGATATCCGTCTCACGATGAATTTTATAAACAGACCACTTAGTCCGCTCCCGAAAAGTTTTTGGATCGATGTAGACTTTTTCTGATTTTTTTGCTACTGTAGACATATCATCTTCCCCTGAATTACTAAGGTGATCCGCCCCTGGCTGTTGATAGCAGCGCAGGGGTATTTTAATTTAATTAGCCAATCTTTCGTTGGCGGCTAAAACCGAGTAACCTTCAACTATCGCCACCTGCAAAATAGCCAATAATCTAAGCCCCTCATTTCTCTCGACTTTAGTACGGGTAAAAATGCCACAAGGCATATCTAGATCGTCGCTTACCACATTCCGTAAGTTATCGCAAAACGCACCGCCTACACGCAAGCTAAACGCGATTCCCTCCAATAGAACCAATCGCTCATCCTGACTGGCACGACCAAAATCAGAGCCGTAAACATCACTCAGAACCTTAGAGACTGAGGGCGAAGTAATATCGCCGACGCGCTCATAATCAATGCGGGCATCTTCGGTAATCATAAAAACTCCTAAAAAATGAGCGATCGCACTTGAAGGCAAACACGATCGCATAAACAGATAGGGAGAATGGGAGCGTGTCACTTTTGCGATGAGTATTTATACTCAACTATTTCTTCGCTTACCAATTAAGTCATTTAAGTAAGCACATCGATGAGCCAATACCTGTCCAATATGTTCTGATTTCCAACTTGCTCCAGATATTTTAATTCGTCTAGCTATTTGCTTAATTCCTGATTCTACTGCGCCAGAGCCAATTGAACATATTTCATCTCTTTGGAAAGCTTCGTAATTAATAATTCTTTCTTTGTGCTTTTCTAAATATTTGCAAAAATTAACTGCTGTTTTTCTCTTTAACTCTGTAAATAGTGCTTTTGCACTTTTTACATTTCCTTTCCATAAATATGTCTCTGCTTGCTTCAATCGCTTAATTGAACCGCCTACTTTCTGAAGATTTTCATTCAAATGATACCAGTCCAGAATTTCCCTTCTGTCCTGTTCACAACTAATTTCCTTGAATATATTCCATACGCCATCGTGTCCATCACCTAAACAAGTTACTGGTTTTGCTAGTGGCTGTTGATTTGCCCAATTAATGATTATCTCATTTTTATCAAAACTACCTACTATCCCTGCTTCTGACACAATGGCTTTATAATCTTTCCACTCCGATTTTTCTCCTTTTGGTGTGATCGATCTTGCTTTTCCACCGTCTACACTTAACTCGGTAATATCTACTGTTGCAATGGGCTGCTCAAATTTTTGATAATGTACTAATCTTTGTTGTGTCTTCGCCGGAACCGTAATCCCTGTTATATATTCAATATCTTTCGCTGCATTTTGATAGGCAACATTAGCACTCAGTCTTAAACAACAGTTCTCTAAATGTGGACTCAATCTACTCCTACCCCCACACCCTAGTTTATCTGCTTGCTTTTGGGTGATACTTAAATCACCTAATGTACTTTTTAATCTCTTTACCCTTCCTGCTTTTGTACCGCTAGCTGAGTAGATAAAAAAATTCCGATCTCTGGTGTCACATGAGTTAACACTTTATCTTTGACTGTTATTTCAATATCTTCTAATGTTTTCAATGATTCAGGGTCACAATCAGCATAAAGAATTGCCGAAATAGCCTCCACATATGTTTTAATTGCCTGTTTCTGTTCGGGAGTCATGATTCATTCGCCATTAATTAAGATATCATTACTATTTTCGCCTATTTTGCTCAACAATAGCTCAAAGCTACTATTCTGCTTTTCCTGAGTATAAATACTTATTGCAAAAGTGACACGCTCCC
>JAYUGZ010000840.1:0-7679 GCA_043767465.1 Cyanobacteriota bacterium | reverse complement strand
ACTAATATTGTTTCCCCATTTTGCTTGGTCTTACCGGATGCTTTGCGCTGAAAATAACTGTTCAGAGCGTCTTGCAGAACCGCAGCCAAATTCGTAGTTCCAGAAGGTTCGTTTTCTGGGAATATTTGCACGACTTTAGCTGCTGTTACGTTGTCGTAGCGCTTGAAACGACCGGAAAACACATAAGCAGTCATGCCGTCTGGGTCAAGTTCTTCGCATTTATTCGCTAATGCAACAGTCGATTCTTGCATCAGCGCCCACCGACTTTTCCCGCCCATCTGGTCTTTGGTGTACATACTGCCGCTTTTGTCAATAATGATTGTATAATCGCGGTTCTGAAGCATCGGATTTTTCCTGTTAATTAAGTTTTTACCAAAAAGATCGAAAACCAGCGAGCCGAAGCTGTTGAGCTTGAGTTGCTCGCTGCGTTTTTTTAGTTGATTTGCGATCGCAAATACCCGAATTTAAGCGGCAACTAAAGCATCTTTAAGCGGCTTCCAAGTAAAAGCTCGATCGCCCCCCATCTCCACTGCTATTTTAACTCGCGGTTCTAACGTCGGCAAAACAGTCAAATACTCAATCTCCTGACTCGACAAAATCTGCCCCTCAATAATCCAGAGCACCAATCCTTTTGCTTTCGGCGGCAAATTATCTAATTGAGTTTGCAGCATCGGCGGCACGTAGTAGGTATAACCAACAGCCCCTTCGTTACCAGTAGTTTTCTTGCCCAAATGTGGCGGCCGCACCCCGTGAACCCCCGTCAAATACATCGCCAAATCGCCCAAACCCCGCGCCGTAATCGTGTACGCACCATAGCCTTTTGCCCTGAGTCGCCGCAGGTAACGGCCCTCAAATCCTCCCTCTAAAGGAACGTACAGGGCTAGCGACCCCGACTTTTCCAAATCCCGAATCATATCCGAGCCCGTTGTAATCAGTCCCATAAATTTGTCTTGCCTGTGGTTTTAAATTTGGTCGATCGCCCGTTGCGAGCTTAAAGTATTATAAATCCTAAAGCTGAGGCAAAAAGTTATCAATAATGGCCTTGACAAATACCAACACTTCATATACTATTGTTAACTGGTGCTGTAAAGGATACTGAGTGGATTACTATTCAAGTCCTAGCCCAAATAAGCAAGACCGAAATCAAACTCGGAGATCGAATAGGCGAAAAGCCACGAATCTCAACCCTTGCAAGACTTCCACAAGCTCGCTCCCAAATTTAAAACTCAAATTTTAAACACCGAGGAAAGCTGTTGGTTGATAACAGTTAATTGCGGAAACACTGAAATAAATGTTTCTGCACAAGAGCAAGCGGATTGACGTAAACTTCGCAATCCGAAACCTCTTGCGTAAATAAAAGGAAAAAAAATCCGTGTCTGTAGGCATTCTTGGCACAAAACTAGGCATGACTCAAGTGTTTGACGCTGAAGGGAGAGCAATCCCCGTCACCGTCATCAAAGCAGGGCCTTGTACAGTAACTCAAATCAAAACAAAACAAACTGACGGCTACGGTGCCGTTCAAGTTGGATACAACGAAGTCAAACCAAAGGCTCTCAACAAGCCAGAATTGGGACACCTTGCCAAGTCGGGGGCGAATCCATTGCGCCACTTGCAGGAATACCGCTTGGAAGATACCAGTTCCTTTGAATTAGGCCAACAGCTAAACGCTGATGCCTTTACACCGGGACAGATAGTAGATGTCATCGGTACAAGCATCGGTAAAGGTTTTGCAGGCTTTCAAAAGCGCCACAACTTTAAACGAGGCCCCATGTCTCACGGTTCCAAAAATCACCGCGAGCCTGGATCGATCGGACCTGGAACCACTCCGGGCCGCGTTTATCCCGGTAAAAGAATGGCAGGACGCATGGGCAACGTTCAAGTCACCGTCCGCAAACTAACAATTGTCCGGGTGGATACAGAGCAGAATCTGTTGCTAATTAAGGGAGCAGTTCCCGGAAAAGCTGGCGCCTTAGTCAATGTTGTGCCTGAGAAAAAAGTTGGGTGGTAGTCATTAGTTATTGGTTATTAGTTATTGGTTATGAGTTATTGGTTATGAGTTATTGGCAACAACTAACAACTAACAATCAACAAATAACAACCAACAACGAACAACTGACAGCGAGCAACGAACAACCAACAACCAACAACTGACCAAGGGAAAAGGACAAAAGATATGGTTAACTGTGTAGTGCGAAATTGGCAAGGTGAAGAAGTTGGAGAAACAACTTTAGAGCTTCGCGTAGCCAAAGAAGAAAATGCGTCTCACGTTGTTCACAGAGCATTGACGCGACAAATGAATAACGCCCGTCAAGGGAATGCTTGCACCAAAACTCGGGCGGAAGTCAGAGGCGGTGGCCGCAAACCGTGGCGTCAAAAAGGAACAGGCCGCGCCAGAGCAGGTTCTATCCGTTCTCCGCTGTGGCGGGGCGGCGGTGTCATCTTCGGACCGAAACCGAGAGACTTTGATGTCAAAATGAACAAAAAAGAACGCCGTCTCGCTCTGCGGACAGCATTCTTCAGTCGTACCGAAGACATGATTGTGGTTGAAGAATTTGCAGAGCAATTTCCGAGACCGAAAAGCAAAGAACTGCTGAGTGCGATCGCCCGTTGGGGTATCGACTCCAATAAAAAAGTTCTGTTAATCTTGCCAGAACCGCAACTTAACGTCTATTTGTCAGGACGCAACATCGAATTAGTCAACGTCATCTTGGCAACTTCCCTGAATGTTTACGACGTTCTCGCGGCTGACAAAATTATCGTTACATCTACAGCCATAGCTAAAATTCAGGAGATTTACGGTGAGTAAAATCGACCCCCGCGACTACGCAGATTTGATCCAGCGTCCGATTCTCACCGAGAAAGCTACCCGAATGATGGAATTAAATCAATTCACATTCGACGTAGCCCCAAAAGCGACCAAACCTCAAATCAAAGCTGCAATCGAAGAGCTATTTAAGGTGAAAGTCACCGCTGTCAACACCCAAAACCCGCCGCGCAAAAAGCGTCGAGTTGGTAAATTCGTCGGTTTTAAACCTTGTTACAAGCGAGCAACCGTCACTTTGCTAGACGGAGACTCGATCCGCAAACTCCTATTCCCAGAAGTTTAGCCAATTTTGGATTTTAGATTTTAGATTAAAGAATTGCAGTTAGCTGGTGCAAATTCCCCATCTAGGAAACTGGCAAGTTAACTGACTAATCCCAAATCTAAAATCTAAAACCGCAAAGTCCAAAATCCCAAGTCTAAAATCTAAAATCTAAAATCGATTATGGGCATTCGTTCTTACCGACCTTATACCTCCAGCACCCGAGAAAAGACCGTCTCGGACTTTGCTGAAATTACGAGATCAGAACCAGAAAAGTCTCTAACCAGCAACAAGCACACCAAACAAGGCCGTAACAACCGAGGCGTCATTACCTGTCGCCACCGGGGAGGCGGTCACAAACGGCTTTATAGAACGATCGACTTCCGCCGCGACAAACACAGCATTCCTGCTACTGTCAGCGCGATCGAATATGACCCCAACCGCAACGCCCGCATCGCCCTCCTGTTCTACAAAGACGGCGAAAAACGGTACATCCTGCACCCGCTCAACTTAGCCGTTGGTACAGTAATTGTCTCAGGCCCAGACGCGCCGATCGAAATCGGCAACGCCCTACCCCTGAAAAACATTCCCCTCGGTACCAGCATCCACAACGTCGAGCTAGTACCAGGTAAAGGTGGACAAATCGTCCGTTCCGCAGGCTCCAGCGCTCAGCTAATGGCAAAAGAAGGTACCTACGTCACCCTCAAGCTGCCATCCGGCGAACAACGCAAAGTCCGCGCCGACTGCTACGCTACGATCGGTCAAGTTGGCAACACAGACGCCAGAAACATCAGCCTCGGCAAAGCCGGTCGCACCCGCTGGAAAGGCCGCAGACCAACAGTTCGTGGTAGCGCCATGAACCCGGTAGATCACCCGCACGGTGGTGGCGAGGGCAGAGCGCCCATCGGGCGTCCAGGCCCCGTCAGTCCTTGGGGCAAACCAGCATTGGGTGCCAAGACTCGAACCAAAAACAAGCGCAGCGACTCTTTAATCGTTCGGCGCCGTCGCAAGTCTTCCAAGCGTGGCAAGGGCGGCAGACAAAGTTAGTTTAATGGGTAATGGGTAATGGGTAATTGGAAATAACAAATTACCAATGCCCAATGCCCAATGCTCTTCGGCCCAATTCCCAATTACCAAAACCATGTCTCGATCGTTAAAAAAAGGCCCATTTGTCGCAGACCACCTGATGACAAAGATCGAAAAACTCAACGCCGCAGGCCAAAAACAAGTAATTAAAACTTGGTCGCGAGCTTCCACAATCCTGCCCCAAATGGTAGGCCACACGATCGCCGTTCACAACGGCAGACAGCACGTCCCCGTCTACCTGACAGACCAAATGGTCGGTCACAAGCTCGGAGAATTCTCCCCCACTCGCACCTTTAGAGGTCACGCGAAAAGTGGTGATAAAAAGGCAAAAAGATAGCCTAATTAGGTGACAGGTAACAGGTAATCGGAAAAACTTTTTCCCAATTACCAATTACCTTTTCCCCAATTACCATTTACCAATTACCCAAATCGAAATGGCTATAGATACCACATCCGAAATTAAGGCGATCGCCCGTTACATTCGGTCATCCCCCTTCAAAGTACGCCGAGTCCTCGACCAAATTCGCGGCAAAAGCTACCAAGAAGCCCTGATTTTACTCGAATTCATGCCCTACCGCGCCTGCGAACCAATTGTTAAAGTTTTGCGATCGGCAGTAGCAAACGCCGAACACAACGCAGGATTGGATAAATCCAAGCTAGTGGTTTCTCAAGCTTACGCAGACCAAGGCCCAGTCCTCAAGCGCTTTAGACCCCGCGCTCAAGGTCGCGCCTACCAAATCCGCAAGCCAACTTGTCACATTACGGTAATAGTTGCTCCGATCGTAGAAGACTAAACCAGGGAAAAAGGTAATAGGTAACAAACAGCTTAAAGTAGAAAAAAATAGGTAATCACCAATTACTTTTCTTCAAGGCACGGAAATCAAGAGGTAGCAGATAGTTGTTTTTTACTTCTTCCTTCTTCCTTCTTCCTTCTTCCTTCAACATCCCTATTACCAATTACCAATTAACTCATCAAATATTATGGGCCAAAAAATACATCCAATTGGTTTTCGCCTCGGCATTACCCAAGAGCACCGCTCTCGCTGGTTTGCTGACCCGAAAAACTATCCAGAACTCTTGCAAGAAGACTTCAAAATTCGCAAGTACGTCCGCAAAACCCTCAGCAATGCTGGCATTTCTTCGGTCAGAATTGAGCGCAAAGCCGATCAAATCGACCTAGAAGTATTCACCGCCAGACCTGGCGTGGTCGTAGGCCGCGGCGGAGCAGGTATCGAAACCTTGCGCGTCGGTTTGCAGCAGCAACTCGGCAGCAACCGCCAAATTCGCATCAACGTCGTTGAAGTTCAGCGCGTAGACGCCGATGCCACACTGATCGCAGAATACATTGCTCAGCAACTAGAACGGCGCGTATCCTTCCGCCGCGTAGTTCGCCAAGCAATCACCCGCGCTCAAAAAGTAGGCGTCCAAGGCATCAAAATTCAAGTCAGCGGACGGCTTAACGGCGCAGAAATCGCCCGTACCGAATGGACGCGCGAAGGCAGAGTCCCCTTGCACACACTGCGGGCAGACATCGACTACTCCTACTGCACGGCTCAAACCATCTACGGTATTCTCGGGATTAAAGTTTGGGTCTTCAAAGGCGAAATTATTCCCGGACAGGAACAAGAAGCCGCACCAAATGCAGCCGTGCCCCGCACGAAAAACAAGCGCCGCCGTCAGAATTTTGAAGATCGATCGAACGAAGGCTAACAGTCAATTGACAGTTGACAGTTGACAGTTGACCTGGGACAGCGAAGGGCGAGTAAGTTCGTGCTGTCCGCTATACCGATTAACAATTACTGAATTCCCCAGCCATGTTAAGCCCTAAAAGAACAAAATTCCGCAAACAACAGCGCGGGCGAATGAGCGGTATTGCCACCCGCGGCAATACAGTTAGCTTTGGCGACTTCGCGCTCCAAGCGATCGAACCAGCTTGGATCACTTCTCGCCAAATAGAAGCCGGACGGCGCGCCATGACCCGCTATATCCGCCGGGGCGGCAAAATCTGGATTCGCATTTTTCCCGACAAACCAGTCACCCAGCGCGCAGCAGAAACCCGGATGGGTTCCGGTAAAGGCTCACCAGAGTTTTGGGTTGCCGTCGTCAAACCTGGTCGGGTAATGTTTGAAATTGGCGGCGTAACTGAAGAAACTGCCCGCGAAGCAATGCGTTTGGCAGCTTTCAAATTACCAATTAAAACCAAGTTCATCACCCGCGAAGAAGACCAGTCATAGCCACGATCGAAGGTAGAATTAGGTCGGCATTCGTCAGAATTTTAAACGGCTACAGCAATTTAAAATGTGGCATTCGTAACTTTTCTTCCTTCGGCCTTCAGCATAAAAGACAATTCTGTCTTCTGTCATACCGATCGCTAACGATAAAGCACACAATTATGTCTTTGCCCAAGATTAAAGAAGCTAGAGATTTAAGCGATGCACAACTAGCAGAGCAAATTTTAGCCGTCAAACGCCAACTAATGGAATTGCGGCTCCAGCAAGCTACTGGCCGCATGGAAAAGCCTCACCTGTTCAAGCACGCCAAACACCGCGTCGCTCAATTGATGACAGTTGAACGCGAGCGTCAATTCGCTGCTGATGCAAAATTAGCCTCAGAATTGGCCATATCTCAAGCAGCCGAACAGCAGGCTGCAACCGCAGTCAGCGAAGAACCCGAAGCAGCCGAGCCGGCGATCGCCCAGTAGTTCAAAAAAAACTCAATTGCACAACAAAAATAGGTAGGTATGGCAATTAAAGAACGAGTTGGCGTAGTAGTCAGCGACAAAATGGACAAAACCGTCGTGGTAGCGATCGAAAACCGCTCTTCCCACACCAAATACGGCAAAATCGTAGTCCGCACCAAACGCTACAAAGCTCACGACGAAGAAAATCAGTGCAAATCGGGCGATCGCGTCCGCATCACTGAAACTCGCCCCTTGAGCAAAACCAAACGCTGGATGGTAGCTGAGATTTTTGGGACAAAAAACCTCTAACAGCTAATTGCTAATCGCGTTCAGATCGCGATCGCCCGATCGCCCAAAGATTAACAATTCCCTTAGCAGTCAACAGTTAACAGTCAACAGTCAACAGTTAACAGTCAACAATCACCATGATTCAACCCCAGACATACCTCAATGTCGCCGACAATAGCGGAGCCCGCAAACTAATGTGCATCCGCGTATTGGGAGGCGGCAACCGCCGCTACGGCGGAGTCGGCGATGTGATCATTGCCGTCGTCAAAGACGCCATTCCCAATATGGCCGTTAAAAAATCCGATGTCGTCCGGGCCGTCATTGTCAGAACCCGCAAAGGCGAGCGCCGCGACAGCGGCATGAGCATTCGTTTTGACGACAACGCCGCCGTCATTATCAACGTAGACGGCAACCCCAGAGGCACCCGCGTTTTCGGGCCCGTCGCCCGCGAACTGCGCGACAAAAACTTTACTAAAATCGTTTCCTTAGCCCCGGAGGTACTTTAAAATGTACGGAAAAAAGGGTAAACCAACTAGCGAACC
>JAYUGZ010000839.1:0-7684 GCA_043767465.1 Cyanobacteriota bacterium | reverse complement strand
ACCGCAATAAAGTCAGTAACTTGGAAGCGATAGAAAGCCTCGTAGTGATAAGAGGTGTTGCGGTCTCTGGCGAAATTGCTCTCAGTAACTTTCGGGGGTATGCCCGCGATCAAACCGAGGAGGTTGCCTTTCTTGCCAAAATCTGGCAGTGCCAAGAAAACCGCACCATTCTGAACAGTAGACTTACCGCGACGAGCATTAACGTCATTACCGCCGCCGCGTTCTTCGCGAGCCTTGGTGTAACCGTACCAACCACCAAGCTGGAAGCGGCTGCTGGGTTTGAAGTTAACTTGTACGCCATAGTTATCGGATACAGTGGCTAATTGACCGAAGGGCCGGTTAGCTAACGCACTGCCGGTACCGCCCATGATGCCAACATCGCCAGCGCGATTGTATTTGCGGTTGTAGCTAACACCAACGTCAAATGCTTGGCTCAGATTTAAGTTGAGCTGACCCAAAGCGCTGAAAGAACCGTTGAAAACGCCCCGGCCTCTGGCTGGATTGGCAGCGTCGTTATTATTGTCGGACGCGAGATAGGCTGCTGTGGCTCTCAGGGGGCCGAAGTTGTATTTCAGAGCAGCACCTGCTCCTTCGGGGCCGCGGAACACTGCTGGGTTGTAACGTCCAAACCGGGAGAGAGCACCGCTGCCACTCGATTCCAAGGGAGCAGTCAGGTCAGCAACGTCATCGAGTCTCAGTCCTTTCGGGCCGAAGTAGACTGTAGCGTTGCCTGCTGGGAAGCGATACCACAATTGATCGAGAGAGAATTGGGTGCCGTCCTCGCCATCGATGGCGAGGCGAGTCATGTTGGTACCGGTGGTCGTCGCTGTACTGTAGTTGGCGACGTTTCTAGCTTGCAAGCGGGTTCTGAGCAAGTCTCGACCGGTGAAGCTGGTGTTGAAGTTCAACCGCACCCGGTAGCCGAGGTTGGTGACAGTTTTGTCGTCGTGCAGGTTGACACCATTTCCGAAGGTGTCGCTGGCGATAAAGATGGCTTCTCCGGCCAGTTTGGTTGTGGTGGAGAACTGGTTGGCTTCGAGTTCTGCGGTGCGAGCTTCCAGGCCGTCTACTCGTCCGCGCAGGGTAGCGAGTTCGGCTGCAAATTCTTCTTGCAGGCGTTGCAGGATGGCTAAGTCGTCTTTGGTGACGAAGGTACCTGTTGATGAGCTAATTAGCTTGGTTACTTGGTCTAAGCAGGCGTTCATACCGGCTGCAAATTCGTAGCGAGTCAGGGCGCGGTTGCCGCGGTAGGTGCCGTCGGGATAGCCTGCGATACAACCGTAGCGTTCTACTAGGGATTGCAGGGCTTGGAATGCCCAATCGGTGGGCCGCACGTCGGAGAGCTGAGAGACCGATGTCACTTGGGACATGGCTCCTGATTGTTCGGCCGGCAGCTCTTGGGGAGCAGCAGGGACGATTGGGAGACCCATCAGGGGTGTTGACTGAGCAATTTCTACTTTAGTGGCTGGGGCAACAGTGGCGACTGCTGGCACTTGAACTTTCCCAGCGGTTTCTGTTGGGCTGCTTGGCGCTGCCAAGTCTGATGCTTGGGGAGACGGTTCGGCTGTTGTGATTGCAGCTAGAGGCTCAGTCGCTGTCGCTGTGGTAGCGGGGGCGATTGGGGCTGCTGAATTGATGTCGCTGACTGCTGTTTGCAGTGCTGTGGCGCTGGTTTCTGGTGCGATTGCTGCCAGTTTTTCTGTCTCTGTGCTGCTGTTTAAAGCCAGATTTTCTGGGGCAGTAGGAGCCGCGGCAACTGGTTCTGCAACTGATGCTGCAATTTTTGACTCGGATGGCTTCGCTGTGGCTAGCTGGTTGGCTTCAGCGGTTGCTGGAGCTTCTGCTGCGATCGCACTGGCACTGACAACTGATGATAGCCCCAGAATTGCCGGGGATACTAAAAGTAAATTCCAAAAAGTTCTGTTCATTTTCCTCACACCTTCACACTCTATTCAACTCGATCGCCAATAATTCCCAACTGCTGATTTTTGTGGTTGCTTGCCTGTTGACAATAACTGCCAGAATAGAACCTATCCATAACTGTTGATTCACAGTAGGCGTGTCTAGTTCCTGCTTGAACGTATGGGTTGGGCCCTTGTACGGTGCAGGCATCAGTTCAGGTCAAGCCCACATTACCTTACGGTAGATTATACCATCACTTGCTAATTTCATCTCTACGATCGCCAGACTTGCTGGAGTTGCTTTCTCCGAAAGGGCGATCGACAACTGGTTATACGGGTTCGACCACAATCTGCCTCAAACTGACAACTGCCCAGAGTCTTCGGTTACCCCAGACTTAACAGATAGCTATCGGTAGAATTTTGGCGGCTTGTCGCCTCCCTTATACAGCTTTCGATCCAAATATGTCAAGCTTTTTAACCTAACTTTAAACCTCGCGGCCCGGACGGGGCTGTTTTCCCGCCATAAATAGCGAACGGAGGACTAAAGGCTCGTAGAGATACCCTGTAAAAGCGAAATTTCAGGCTTGACCAATTTTGGCTTTTTTTGATGCCCCCAGCAGTCTGGACTTGCCAGGGCGATCGGCATTTTTGAGACCACCCGTCGGCTGGTTTAATTCCCCGCGATCTTAACACATTTTTTTTTGTTCGGGCAGCGGCAGCCGACTGAATGTCTGTGAGCTGAAATTAGAGTTTTGTGGCGTCCTGTCTGGCGTTTCACTGCCCGTTATTTTTGCTAGACATTTTACATCTCTGAGAACAAATTTAAGGTATCCATTGATACTCCAGCAGTCCTGGACGCATCAACAGAATTTTCTGGAGGCAAATACTTGGTTTTAGACCCTGGCTCGAAGTTCAAAAACCCGGTATGCCAGAGTAAGGAGTGCATCCAGAAGTGTCCTAATTTGCTAACAGCAGAACTAAATGGCTCCAGTGATGGGAGGGCGATCGCACAATTGGTAGATTTAGCAATCCACTCGACCTTTATCTGGTATGTTACATGGAGGTGCACCCTCTATATTTATTGACACAATCTATGAGTTGGACGAACAGCAAACTGCGGTTTTTTGTAGGAATATTATTGATATTAGGATTGTTCTTTCGCTTCTCCAACATCGACAAAAAATTTTATTGGTACGATGAAGTATTTACTTCCCTGCGGATTTCGGGATACACGCAAACAGAAGTGCTGCATGAAATAAGTAGCGGTCAGTTAGTAGCGACAAAAGATTTGATGAAATATCAGCGCCCCAATCCTACCAAAAATTTTGGCGATACTGTTAAAAGTTTAGCAATTGAAGAACCTCAACTGCCACCGCTGTATTTTTTGGTCGTCAAGTATTGGGCAAAACTATTCGGTGATTCTCCTTTCTCGACGAGAATTTTCTCAGTTTGGATGAGTTTGTTAGCGTTTCCCAGTATGTACTGGCTGTGCCGAGAATTGTTTCGGGCGCCGGAAGTAGCGTGGATAGCGGTGGGATTGCTAGCAGTTTCTCCCTTGCACGTGCTGTACGCTCAAGAAGCGCGTCCTTACAGTTTGTGGTCGGCGCTGATTTTACTGGCTTGTGCGTCTCTGCTGCGAGCAATGCGGCTGCAAACTAAGTTGAGTTGGAGCATTTACGCAATAGCAACTATTCTGGGATTTTATACTCACTTGTTTAGCCTGTTAGTTGCGTTTGGACACGGAATTTATGTATTAGTAATTCAAGGTTTTAGGTTTAACAAAAAACTGCTTAATTACTTAATAGCTACCTTATTGTCTGTGCTAGCTTTTGTACCTTGGTTGGTGATTTTGTTGACCAATAGAAACGCAGCAGCAGGGGCGACTATTTGGGCGACGCTACAAACTAGCAGGCTATCTTTAGTTAACAATTGGGCGGGAAATGTCGGGCGCATTTTTTGGGATTTCGGGCTAACTTCTAGTGTGGCGCCACTATACTTGGTGGCTTTAGCTGCTGCGACTTTAATTTTAGTGGCAATCGTAGGGTATGCAATTTATTTTCTGTGCGCGCAGACGAGCAAAGAGGTTTGGCTGTTTGTGTTGGTGATGATGGCGGTGACAGCATTGGCGGTGATGCTGCCGGATGTTATATTGGGAGGAATCCGATCGACTAAACCTCGCTATCTATTTCCGACTTATTTGGGGATGCAAATAGCTGTTGCTTACCTGTTAGCGACTAAAATTAGCGCGCTGGGGGTGGCTTGCGGGAAACGGCAAGTCTGGAAAGTTTTGACAGTTGTAGTGTTAACGGGCTCTGTGCTGTCGGATGCTGTTAGCTGTCAAGCTGAGAGTTGGTGGACTAAGGAATGGGGCCGGGAAAATCCCGCAATTGCTCGCCAAATCGATCGCACTACAAAGCCGCTGGTTGTCAGTGATATCTCGGAAGTCAGTCTGGGAAATATACTGTCAATGAGTTATTTGTTAGCACCGAAAGTTATGCTGCAATTGGTGTTGCTTGACGAGCAAGCGCGCAGTCAAGCTCAGTTGCTGGACACACCAACTATACCCCAGATTCCCAGCGGTTTTAGCGATATTTTTGTCTACGGGCGATCGCAGAAGTTTAGTGATAAGCTGGCGAAAAAGCAGAACTCAAAAATAGAGCTGCTATCAGAACAAAACACCCAAACGCTGTGGGTGGGAAAGTTAGTAAAAGAGTGAGGGTTTATGGAAGATTTTGGTATTATTATTGCTTGCTGCGATCAGGATTATCTGTTTGCTAAGGGGTGCTGTGCTAGCATTCGATATTTCCTGGGAGACGTGCCGATTTGTCTGTTGATTGACGGTACGTTTTCTGTGAGTGCTTTGGAGAAGTCCTACGGGGTGCGAGTTATCGATCGCACAACCGTTTCCCAAGAGGTTCTCAGGAAAAGAAGTTTTGGTTGGGGTAAAACTAAAATGATTGCTTTCTGGGAAAGTCCTTGGTCAAATTTTCTGGTTTTGGATGCCGATACAATCGTCTGGGGCGATGTTCTGAAGTTTGCTAATTTTAAAGAATTTGATTTTATTGTAGACCAACCTTGTCAGGAAAATTCGGATGCTGATGTTTCCAAGTTTTTCTTTGATATTCCGGGCGTTGAAAAGTATTTTCCCAGTTTTAACTGGCAGAAATTTAAAGATAACTATTTTTGTACTGGTACTTTTTTTGCGAAGCGCGGCATTTTTAGCTTGGAAGAATACGTAGAAATTTTAGATTGTACGGTGGCTCATCCGCAGATATTTAAGTACGGAGAAATGGGTTTTTTAAACTTTATGATTTTCCGGGCGGCGCAAGAAAATCGGCTGCGGGTGCAGAGTGTGGATATGCAGTTGTTGGTGCCGGATTTTGACCAGGATTTGGTGAAAAAGCGGTTTCCGATGGCAGAAAGCGGGCCTGCGGGCGATCGCACTTCGGCGACTGTGATTCACTGGTGCGGGCCGAAACCGACTTTATCGACATCTAAAGTTTACTCGGAACCGATGAATTTTTGCCGCCGCAAATGTCAGGAGGATGTTTGGAACCGCACGGGTTTGGCTGCGGAGATGTCGCTGCAAGTTGAGGATTTACAGCGATCGATCTACGTGTACAAGAATAAGTTTAAGAAGAAGTTTCGGCAGTTAATGCGATCGACCTAAAAAAATACCACAATTAAGTTTCTAGTAAGGAATGCAAGTCTTGATCTTATGTTCGGTAGATTACCTATAGCCTTTCGAGCGAAACATGAGGTATGACTGGGCTCCGTGGCCTCCGTGGGCTATGGGCTTACGGGCTATCCTCACCACGCTTGAGAACCGCTATACAATAAAATTAGTTTTTAGTGAGGATTTTAGTTCTAGGCAAGAAGGACTAAAGTCCTGACTACGAACCAATCTTATTATGGTTGTTGATCTGAATATTATCGATCGCCAATTCACTCATCCAAAGGCAAAATGGGGCCTGCTGGGGGTAAAACTTGGCGGCGAACGCTGACTTTGTGGCTTTCCCGCTGAGTTTGCATTTCGACGGCGATCGCCTCAAATTCGACTTCCATGCAGCCGTAGGGAATCTCTAACTCGATACTCGATCGCATATTTCCCAAGCCGTTAGCTGTAAATTCGGTAATCCAGCGCGGCCCGTCGAGAATTAGGTAGGTTTGCCGATCGAATACCCAAACTTTTACATAAATCCGGGGCATTACTTCTGGCAGTTGCACTTTCACCGTTACAGCCTGGCCAGCCAAGATTTCGGCCCGCGGCAATTCCAGAATGGGCATCGGTACTAACTCGTCTTCTGGCAAAACGTAGGGAGTTGGGGGAGCTACTTCTGCTTCGACTTTTGCGGTTTTTTGAGCAACTTGTTTCGGCTGCGGGGGCTCGTCAAAAACCACAAATTCTCTGGCTTCCGGGCCTGTATATTTGGGCTCGGCAATGGTTTCGCTGGATGCGGATTGCTGTTGGGTGGGGCTGCTTTCTTCCACGAGGGCGATCGCCTCGCTGCTATTGGCGGCCGCTTTGGGAGTTGGCGACAGGGTGGTTGCTTTGAGCCATTCGGGGGATTCGCCGTTGCTGGCTAGGGAACTCAGCCGCGACCAAAATCTATTTTCGACTTTTAGGGTTTGAAATGCTTGTTTTGAGGGTGCTGGTGGGGTTTCTGGGGCTGTTGTTTCTGGTTCGGGGATGTTTTCGGGTTTTTGGTCGATCGCCCGAATTTCGGTGTTTTCTGTGGCTGTTGGCAGGTCTGATGGTTTGGTTGGTTGGTCGTAGCGAAGCGGGGCGTAAGCCATCGCCCCTGCCGTAGTTTGAGGGGAATTGGCGATTTCTGAGAGTAATTGCGATCGGCTGCTGTCGGGCAGTTTGTTACCGAATGCCGGCAATTCTAAACCGCCGGCACTTGGAGTCTGGCGGGGAATTAGTTGAGGGGGTAAGGACTCGTTTGTTGGGGTTTCGGCGGGGGATGGAGGCTCTAAGGATTTTTCTACTAGCTTGAGAAAGGATAGATTTGTGGCGCTCCGAGGCGGTTTAGATGCTGTGGGAGAGGGTTCTGCTTGATGCTTTTCTTCGATGAAATTTTCTTTAATTGCCTCTAGAAGATGCTCTAAACGAGCTGTAATTGTGAATAGTTTGGTGGCTAAGGTTACGCCGCCGCTGCTGAGAATTGCTTCTCCTAAAATGAGGCGGCTTTTGCACTCGGTTGGGATGTAGGTGACGCAGGCAAAGATGCAGGGGGGAGCTTGTTCTGGCATCGGCTGCTGGATTTGCGCGAGTATTTTTGAGGTTTGGGGATCGCGCAGGTAAATTTGCAGTTGTGCTGAACCGATGAGTTTTTGGAGTTCTAGAAGTTGGGATTCGGGGATGAGAGTTGCTGTTTTTCTGGTTGTTTGGGGTGGTTGGGGAATGTCGATTTTGCCGGAAATGATTAAGGGGCGGCCGAGTTGGGTGACGAAGGTTTCTCGATCGAGCACGAGTTCGAGTTCGAGTTTGACTGGCGGTTTCGGCGACTGAGCAGTTTGGGGAAGTGGAAATTGGTAAATTTTGGTCGGCTGGGGTGCTGGGATTTGGGGTGGTGCGGGCTGGACTGCTGCTGCGATTTCTGGGGCCGCGCGATTCCCTACGAGATAGCTAGGCTTCACGACTGGTGCTGCGTTTTCTGTGTCTGAGGGCGAGGTTGGGGGTTCGGAGGAGTCGATCGGCGGTAAGGGTTCGGAGGATTCTGATTCTGCGGGCAATACTTCTAATTGCACGCCGTACTGCCAAGGTTTTGCTGGCGTTG
>JAYUGZ010000838.1:0-7685 GCA_043767465.1 Cyanobacteriota bacterium | reverse complement strand
TCAAAACTGAGCTAGTGCCGCTGTCGGATATTCCCTTGCTTGTCCCGCTGCTAAAAATCCGCGAGGAATCTATACACACCGGGAAAATAAGGATTATTTATCGCAATTAGCTAGGGGGCAGTCAGGTGTAGGAGTCGTACAGGGGGTTGCTGCAAAGACAATACTGGCTGTACCTGCTGTCAAAAGAACTGCCGTCAAAGCTGCGAGAGTGTATCGTTTGGTCGAAGTTGTTTTAGTCATGAATTTTTACCTGTGAATTACGATCGCAAAGTTTATTTGCGAAACTATAAATAGCATAAACCCTCAAGTTGGCTAGAGAGTCAAGAGAGAAAGTGTTAAGCTTTATAAAGCTATGAATTTCTAATGCCAGAATACGAATATCTGTCTGCAAGCTAAAAGATTTCATCGTGATTTCATTTTTGGGTGTCAAGCTAAATTAAAATGCGATTTAACACTGTTCAGCTAAGGAATCGCGGGGAAAGCTAAAGCAGCCGGAGCGCTTGAAGATATGCTCAATTCTATTGTTAAATGGTCGATCGCCCAAAGGTGGCTAGTAGTCATCGCCTCGATCGTCATTTCCCTATGGGGACTGAGGGTTTTGACACAAATGCCACTGGATGTTTTCCCCAGTTTTGCTCCTCCCCAAGTCGAAATTCAAACCGAAGCCCCCGGTTTAGCCCCCGAAGAAGTAGAATCTTTAGTAACTCGACCGATCGAAAGCGCGATCAACGGCACTCCCGGCGTCGAAATAGTCCGCTCATCTTCTGCTGTCGGCATCTCTGTTGTGAAAGTTATCTTTGGTTGGGATACCGAAATTTATCGCGCCCGCCAATTAGTAACAGAAAGGTTGCAGCAAGCTCAAAGTCAACTTCCCCAAGGCGTACAAACCCCACAAATTTCGCCCGTGAACTCTCCGCTGGGAGCTATTATCAAATATGCCTTTACAGTTGAAACAGAAACAGAGAATAAATCCCCATCTAAAATAGAAAGTTCAACAGCCAAAACAGATTTGATGGAAGTGAGGCGGATTGTAGACTGGCAAGTAAAAAATCGGCTATTGGCTGTACCGGGCGTAACGCAAATTGTGATATTTGGCGGAGATGAACGGCAGTATCAAGTGTTAGTAGAACCCGCTAAACTCAAAGAATTTAATGTTTCCTTGCTGCAAGTTACTGAAGCAGTAAAGAAGGCAAATGTCAATAGTCCCGGCGGATTTTTAACCACCCCAGACGAAGAGTTATTAATTCGGGGTGTCGGGAGAATTGAGTCGATCGCAGATTTGCAGAAATCCGCGATCGCAGCCCGCAACGGCACGCCAGTCTTGCTCTCTCAGGTAGCCGACGTGAAAATCGGTGCAGCTATCAAACGCGGTGATGCCAGTTTTAACGGTAAGAAAGCGATAATTGTGATTGTTAACAAACAGCCCGCCGCCGACACGCCGGCAGTAACGAGATCAGTTGAAGCAGCAATGGACGAAATTAAATCTAGCCTGCCTAAAGATGTCAAAGTTACTGTTACTTTCCGTCAAGAAAACTTTATTGAAGCTTCTATTGAAAACGTTAGAGATGCCCTCCGTGACGGGATTATCATTGTCTCGGTTGTTCTCATTCTATTTTTGATGAACTGGCGCACGGTAATCATCAGTCTCAGCGCATTACCTCTGTCTTTGCTGTTAGGAATGATGATTCTAGATTGGACGGGGCAAGGCATCAACACGATGACGCTGGGCGGGCTAGCCGTAGCAATTGGTTCAGTGGTAGACGATGCCATTGTTGACATGGAAAATGTCTATCGCCGCTTGCGGGAAAATCAGCAAGCGGGAACGCCTGTACCCCCGCTGGAGGTAGTGTTTAACGGCTCCGTTGAAGTCCGAGTCAGCGTGTTATTTTCTACTGTAATTATTGCTGTAGTTTTTGCCCCAATTTTTGCGCTTTCTGGCGTGGAAGGTCGGATTTTTGCACCGATGGGATTGTCCTATTTGCTGTCAATTGTCGCTTCTACTTTAGTCGCGCTGACTTTGACTCCCGCACTCTGTGCTTTGTTATTAGTGAATCGCCCTTTACCTCCCGATGAAACTTGGGTTGCTCGCAAATCTCATCAATTGTATCGTCCAGCTTTGATGTTTTCGATCCGCTTTCCTCAGATTATTTTAGTAGTAGCTGTTGTGGCTTTTGTGGCTTCAATGGTGATTTTACCGAGTTTAGGAAAGGTGTTTTTACCGGAGTTTCAGGAACGCAGTCTGGTTGTTTCTACTTCTCTGTATCCGGGCGAGTCTTTGAATGCCACAAATCAGGCAAGTTTTGCAATTCAGGATGCTCTCAAAGATGATCCTAATTTTGAAGCTTTAGCTTTGCGTTCTGGACGTGCTGCTGGGGATAGCGATGTAGGAGGTGTCAACTATGGAGAATTGGATGTAGAGATTAGCAAAGATGGGGTGAAGAACCGGGAAAAGATGATTGAGAAACTACGAGAAGAGTTCGCAAGAATACCTGGTGTTGCTGCTAATATTGGTGGGTTTATTTCTCACCGGATGGATGAGGTGCTCTCTGGTGTCAGAAGTGCGATCGCAGTTAAGGTATTTGGGCCCGATTTGGAACAGTTAAGGGCGATCGGCAAACAGGTAGAAGCTGCTGTGGCGAACATTCCTGGCGTTGTAGACTTGCAGCTAGAACCGCAAGTGCCAATTAAGCAAATACAGATTAAGTTCGATCGCACGGCGGCGGCGCGTTACGGTTTAGCTGTGGGAGACTTGGCCGAAATCGTCGAAACTGCTCTCAACGGGCGGGTGGTATCGCAAGTTTTAGAGCAACAGCAGGTGTTTGATTTGGTTGTGTGGATGCCAGAGGGCGATCGGCACAATCTCGATATTATTAGAAACTTATTAGTTGATACTCCCACAGGTGCAAAAGTTCCCCTCGCACAAGTCGCCAAAGTTGACTACGGCACAGGCCCAAATACCATCAACCGCGAAAATGTCTCTCGATTAATAGTCATCTCTTCCAATGTCAAAGGGCGAGATTTAGGCTCTTTAATTACCGATATTCGCAAACAAGTCAAACAACAAGTGCAATTACCTGCGGGATATTATATTCAATACGGCGGTCAATTTCAAGCCCAAGAAAAAGCAACACAAACTTTATTTTTATCTGGTATCTTAGCCTTTTTCGCTATTACAATCCTGATTTACTTTGCTGTGAAATCAATTGCTGCAACTGCCATGATTATGATTAACTTGCCCTTAGCATTAGTAGGTGGCGTGATTTCTGTCGCCCTTGGCGGCGGCATTATTTCTGTGGCTTCAATGGTGGGATTTATCACTTTATTCGGGGTAGCAACTCGCAACGGATTGCTGTTAGTTGACAATTACAACCATAAATTAGCTGCGGGTATGTCCTTAGAAAAAGTTTTGGTTGAGGGTTCTATGGAGCGGTTAGTTGCTATCTTGATGACTGCTTTATCCTCTGCCTTGGGAATGGTGCCGCTAGTAATTGGCAGCGGAGCGGGTAAAGAAATTCTGCAACCCTTAGCAGTGGTAGTTTTGGGGGGATTGTTTACTTCTACGGCGTTAACTCTGCTAGTTTTGCCAGCTTTGTATGCTCAGTTTGGCAGGTTTTTCGCGAATAAAAAATCTCTGCTTGTTGTTAAAGATGGAAAAACAGTTAAAGCAGTTTTGAGCAGTGATGTTGCTAATCGCTGAATAATTTTTGATAATTTCCCTTGACGCCCTGTTTTAAAATGCCATAATCTACAAATAATTGTCCGCAAAGAGTAAAGCACATGAAAACGATCAAATCAAGTTTAATTATTCTCGGCAGTGTCGGATTGCTATTTTTGGGAGCTTGCGGTAAAGGCGACGAAGCAACCGATACAAAAATCACTCCCACACCCCCTCCTGCTGCCTCAAAACCTGCGTCTTCGGCTCCCGCGCCCGCGGCTGCTGGTGCAAAAGGAGCTAAAGGCGGTCAAGTTGTCAATGCTGGTGCTTACCATTTAGAGTTTGTACCTGAAAAACAATCTACTGGGACTCACTTAGATTTGTACCTGCAAAAAGGCGATAAAAAGGAAACAGTCGCTGATGCGAAAGTGTCCGCTCAAGTGCAGTTGCCGAATGGAAAGCAGCAAACGCTAGCTTTTAAATACGATCCGGCAGACAAACATTACACTGCTGTGTTTCCAGTCAAAGGTGCTGGTCAGTATCCTGTGAAGGTGAATGCGGATATTAAGGGAGAAAAAGTGGATGGTCGTTTTACTTTTACTCAGTAGTTTGAGTTGAATTTAGTTGTGGAGACCCGGTTGATTTTGGCGATCGGGTTTTTGTTTAGATGACTTATGCACACTAATCTCAGAAACCGGGTTTATTCGTAAAGTTATCGCTACTAAACGTAATATTTTTGTAGAAACCCGGTTTCTCGCCACCCATGCGTAAATCCTGTTAATTTAGAATTGAATAATTAACTTTTAAATAGCTAAAATTTCATCGCTATTTCATTCGTGACAGCAACACTAATAAATAAGAACAAAAATTAGTTAAGTTGTCAGGGATTACCGCGATGAAAAAGTTAATTTATGCTGCTGCATTTACCTTCCTGTTGGCATCTAATGCCCCTGCTACTATTGCGGGAGGAGCTATGCAAAATGCTAATATTTCTCACCTTGTTGGTAGCGCTGCAACTCCGAATAGAGCTGGCTTTCAGGGTGCTACCCATCGTTTTGATGTTCATGTTCAGGGAAGATCTCTTGCGGAAATTGCGATCGCCCTTCCAGCAGATTTGAGCATCAGGGGAGGAATTGAAGTAAAAAATCAATCTAATCAGAAAATTGAGACTCAAGTATCTGTCAACAACCAAAAAGCCACCGTAGTTTTTGCTCAACCAGTCGCGCCTGACACCACAATCTCAATTTATATGCGCGGCATTCAGACTCCCGGTTACAGCCGCAACTGGGGGTACGTGATATCTGGTAAAATGGTGGGAATCAACGCAGAGGTTCCCCTTGGTAGAGTTGGGATTCAAACTTACTGATTGAAAGGTAAAGCTAATACCTGTTGTGAAAATTTATGCAATAGTTGGATGATTTTTGATAATTGGATGAGGTGCGTCGCTATGAGATTGTCCGTTGTTATTCAGAGATTATTGATGGCGACACACCCTACGAATACAGTTGCATGATTTTTGATAATTTGGATGAGGTGCGTCGCATTTAATTTGTTGTACATTTCTATTAATTCAAACCATCAGTGTGGTGGGCATTTTGCCCGCCCATACTGTTAAATTTAAATTCCAAAAAGCTTACTTTTTATGAGAATTTTGCTAGTTGAAGATGAGCCAGATTTAGGAAAGGCGATCGATCGCACTTTGAAGCAAGAAAAATACATAGTTGACTGGGCCCAGGATGGGAATGAAGCTTGGGAATATCTAGACAGTCAGTGGACGGAATACACCCTAGCCATTTTTGACTGGTTGCTTCCGGGATTGTCGGGAATAGAATTGCTGCGAAGATTGCGCGCCAAACATAGTTTTTTGCCAGTTTTGATGCTGACAGCCAAAGACAGGATGGAAGATAAAGTGGCGGGATTGGATGCGGGGGCTGACGATTATTTAGTCAAGCCCTTCGGGATGGCGGAACTGTTAGCAAGGTTGCGGGCGTTGCAAAGGCGATCGCCCCAAATACAGCCCCAACAGCTACAAGTCGGCAATCTCGCCTTAGATTGCGGGAGTCGCACGGCTTTTCATCTCAATCAAAACGGCACAAACCAGACAATTTCGCTGACTAACAAAGAATTTCAACTGTTAGAATATTTCATGAAACATCCGAGCCAAATTGTCACCACTGACCAAATTAGGAATCAGATATGGGAAGCCAGCGCAGATACTTTTAGTAATGTGGTAGCGGCTCAAGTGCGCTTACTGCGGCGCAAACTTGAGTCTGTTGGTGGTGCGAATCTAATTGAAACTGTACACGGCGTTGGATACCGGATGAGAAATTGAAGATAAGTTGGATACCGGATGAGGAATTGAAGATAAGATAAGATAAGATAAGACGGCGGTTGAAACCGCGTCTACACAAACAATGTCCGCCGGACGCCGACTCAAGAAAGAAGATAACGTAATTTTAACCGAGCGATCTTCAATTTACGAGCAAGTTATGAAATGTGAATCAAAATAAACTATTTAACCGCACTCGATCGCAATTAGCGATTTCCTACGCAGCAGTCATGGGTTTGATTTTAAGCTTGTTGGGATTTGGCGTGTATAAGGCGATCGCCCACGCGCACTGGATTGCCATAGATCGCGAACTAGAATCGGTAGCGGGGACACTCCACGATAGCCTCGAAATCAAGCTACAGCAGCCCGGACGCCTGGAACCAATCGTCAATGAACTTTTGCCAAACCTCCGCATAAGAGGAGTAAACGGCGTTAAAGAACAGTTGCCCGATCGCCATATTTTAAGCGCGCTCAACCAAAGCTATTACTATATCCGTTTATTTGACTCTTCAGGGAAATTGATTGCTACAGCAGGCGCTTATCCCGAAGCATTGCCACCCAAATTTAACTCTCAACACTGGCAAACAATCGCTGATAGCAAAGGCAATATTTATCACCAAATTTCTGTATCTCTACACACTAACACGCTGGAAGATTGGGGATATTTTCAAGTAGGGCGGAGTTTGCAAGACTTCAACGATTATCTCAGTACAGTGAAATTAGTTTTGAAATTGGGATTGCCGACAGCGTTAATTTTGGTGGGTTTTTCTAGTTGGTGGCTGGCGGGATTGGCGATGAAACCGATTTATTCTTCTTACCGACAAATCCAACAGTTTACAGCGGATGCTGCCCACGAATTGCGGACGCCTTTAGCGGCATCTCAAGCCACAGTAGAATCGGCGCTGTTGATGCCACAATTAGATGAGAAAGAAGCACGGGAAATTTTGCAGACTGTCGATCGCCAAAACCGACGATTGACTCAGTTAGTGACTGATTTGTTACTGTTGGCGCGGATGGACTCTCAAGCAAAATCCGTTAGCGAAGCCCTCGAAGAGGATCGCCCTCAGCTTTGTTGTTTAAACGACTTGGTGGGCGATTTAGTCGAGGAATTGGCTGCTTTGGCGATCGCCTCCGAGGTAGCGCTAACATCGGAAATCCGCGTACAGCAGCCATTGAATGTTGTCGGCGATGCCGATCGACTTTACCGTCTCGTTACTAACTTAATTGTCAACGCCATTCAATACACTCCGGCTGGCGGAAAAGTCACAGTAATCTTAGATTGCAGCCACCAGGAGGCGATAATTCAGATTCAAGATACCGGGATTGGGATAGCGGCGGCAGATTTACCGCGCATATTCGATCGCTTTTACCGAGTTAATAGCGATCGATCGCGTCATACAGGTGGTTCGGGGCTCGGATTGGCGATCGCCCAAACCATCGCCCGCGCACACGGCGGCAGCCTCAGCGCGCGCAGTGAATTGGGCGCAGGCGCTACATTCCTACTGCGGTTGCCTCTGTGAGCTATGATGAGAGTTGACAGTTGACAGTTGACAGTTGACAGTTGTTGGACATAGCAACGAATAACCACTAACTAATAACCACTAACCACTAACTACTGACTACTGACTACTGACTCCTAAAAACTACCTAGCGAAAAATTATGACAGTTTTAGAACAGGGAACAATCTCCATCCATACCGA
>JAYUGZ010000837.1:0-7687 GCA_043767465.1 Cyanobacteriota bacterium | reverse complement strand
CACAACTTATTCGGCGATGCAAATACAGTTCACATTCAGCTAACGCCTTCTGGCTATCATATCGAACACGTTGTGAAAGGGGACACTATGAAAGAAGTCCTCAGCTACGTACAATATGATGCAGAAAGTTTGGTTGAAAGCATCCGCCGTCAGACAGAAGAAGCTTTGCAGCAAAATAAAATTACTCTTTCCGAGGCCCAACTTTTGCTGCAAAATTACGAGCAAAGTCTTGGCCAATATACTTATCTTCAGTCTTAATTAGTCATTGGTTATTGGTTAGTTGTTATTTGTTGGTTGTTGGTAATAATCAGCAATAACTAATAACCCATAACCAATAACTAATAACTAATTAATCAGCATGACCGAGAATTTCTGCGATCGCCCGCCGCTCTTCTCCCTGCTGAGTCGGCAAAACTTGGCGAGCATCAGTAATCAGCCAATCGAGAGCCGCCGCTTGCAAATCGATCGATGCCCCGGTTTTATCAACGCAGTAGCGCCCGAACACCAGTTTGTCAACCAACCGCACCTCCGGGCCCAAACGGGAATACTCAAAAATCACGCTGTTTTCCACAGTCGCGCCACTGCACACCCAACAATTTGGGCCGATCATTGTCGGGCCGACAATTTTTGCTCCGTCTTCAATGATCGTCATCCCGCCAATGTAAACAGGCCCAGTAATATCAACTTTATCCCAGTTCACCGCTACATTCAAACCAGCGTAAATGCCGGGGCGCACTTCAATTCCCGGAATCGAAACATTTTTGATTTCTCCCAACAGCACGCTCTGAATTGCCCGCCAATAGTCAGGAACTTTGCCGATATCCACCCACTCAAAGTCCATGCTAATCCCGTAAAAAGGCGCGCCTGCTTCTACTAGCGCGGGGAATAACTGGGAACCGATATCGTACTCCTTACCAGAAGGGATGTAATTGAATATTTCCGGTTCAAAAATATAAATCCCAGTGTTGATGTCGGTACTCAGAGCTTCCTCTACAGAAGGTTTTTCTTGGAAATCTTTAATTCTGCCAGAATCGTCTGTTACCACCACTCCGTAACTGGAAACCTCCTCGCGGGGAACCGATTTCATAATAATAGTAGCGATCGCCCCTTTTTCCCGATGCCACTTCACAGCAGCAGTCAAGTCCAAGTCAATCAAAGCGTCGCCGCACAGCACCACAAAAGTATCGTCAAAAAACGGCGAGAAGTCCTGAATTCGTCTCATGCCCCCAGCCGAACCGACTGCTTCTCCAATCAGTTCTCCGTCCTCAATTCGCCCTTCAAAAGAATAGCCAATTTGTACCCCAAACTTTTGACCGTCGCGGAAGTAGTTTTCAATCACGTCTGCCAGGTGGGAAACATTGACCATAATCTGGTCAAATCCGTGCTGGCGGAGCAATTCAACCAAAAACTCCATCACTGGCTTTTGCAGGATGGGAATCATCGGTTTGGGTATTGTGTGAGTAATGGGACGGATGCGAGTGCCTTTACCTGCCGCCAGAATCATCGCTTTCATTCTTAACTTCCTCAACCCTCTGTTAATTGATATCAACTCAACAATTAGATGCTAGCGGTGGCGATCGAATCGATCGATCGCAGCACCATCCTGACCTGTTTATAGGCGATATCGTACCAGGCTATCAATCATTTATCGCCAATTGACCTAGATTTAAGCAACCAGGAATCAGAAATCAGAAATAATCTCAAGTCCGGGTGAATGCACCTACAATTGCCCTAGATGCCAGTTCGTCCGGCGACCTGTCAAGAGTTCCAGAGACTGTAAACCCGCCCCTGAAGCCTATCTGATGCACATCCAAGCTCAAAGCGCCCGGATTTTGAGGTCTTGGTAGAATTCCTCTTGAAGCAACTCTACTTTAGACTGAGCCGATAGCAGCAACAACGCCCAAAAAACACCCACACGGTCATAATTGGGCAAATGAACTTCCTCAGTCGATAGCGGGGTTTCTGGGTGAACAGAGGGGTGCAAACCGTTGTGATGCCAGAGTTCCAGCAATTTGTCCAAGTCAAGCCAACCCTCGTCAATTTCCTGACCCCGTTCTGCCAGAAATCGTTCCAGTTCGCTAGCAGTTTCCACCAAATTTTCTTGGTGAGCTAGCTCAAAGATAGCCTGGGCTGCTTGCGATCGCATTTTTGAGGTCGGGCGGCGGCGGGGAGCAACTGTCTGTTCCATGGCTGCTTTCATGAGCTGCAACTGCTCGATCAGCTCTGGGAGAGTCACGGGACGTTTTTGCGGTAGTTGAGCGACACCGCGACGGCGCAACTGCCGCTCCAGATGCTGCGGCAGATGTCGCCCTCCCGAGTGTTCTGCGTCTTCGAGCGCGGCCTCGTCCGATTCTGGATTCGCCGGGGGTTCAGAGAGGACAATACTTTCTGCTTTGAGCAAAACCAGCATGGAAGCGTACAAAAACGCTTGGCCGGAGTGGGACAAATCGGAGAAATCCGTACTCTGATCGGCATCGCAGGCGTTGGTCAGTTGGCTCAAACAGCGATCGAACACTTCAATGACTTTAACGTCCCAAGGATCGATTTCTCCCCGTTCTGCTAAGTCAATTAAAATTGCGATCCCCTCAGAAATCGTTTCTAAACCATCTTGGTCTCGGG
This sequence comes from Cyanobacteriota bacterium, assembly GCA_043767465.1. Taxonomy (GTDB): domain Bacteria; phylum Cyanobacteriota; class Cyanobacteriia; order Cyanobacteriales; family Microcoleaceae; genus Microcoleus. The sequence continues at coordinate 5,068 of JAYUGZ010000837.1, read as the reverse complement.
AAACGGCCATTCGATTTTAGATTTTAGGTTTTAGATTTTAGATTTTAGATTTAGGGCTGATACACTCGCCTACAAATAAATAGGCTTGCGTTATACCAATTTAATGGGTCGTTGCACATATCTCGATCCCCCTAAATCCCCCTTAAAAAGGGGGACTTTGAGAATTATCTTGTCCCCCCCTTATTAAGGGGGGTTAGGGGGGATCGGATTCGGGAGCAGGCTCATAAAAAATTGGTATTAGGTGTTGTCCGAAAAACCGTATTGGTTTCTAACCACTCGTGCGTCCCGGACTGAGATTTGAGATTTCCCCTCCCCGAAAACGAGAGAGCATCTCAATTTAATTGGCAGTCATTTCAGCAGCTTTGACCTCAGTCGCTGCTGTTTCTAAACTTGTCAGTTCTGCACTTTCTAACAAAGGTTGTTTTGCTTCTACTTCTGCTTTATAGCGTTCGACATCTTGTTGTAATTCCTGAATTTGCTGTTCTTTTTGGCGAACTTGGCGGAGTTCTTGGCGAGAGGCGAGCATTCGCTGCATTCTCGACCACAAACTGAACACCCACGCTAGAATCGCCCCAAATCCAGTTGCTATAATTAGTTCGACCGATAGCGGAGCTTTCACTTGCAAGCCTTTGATAATTTGAACGGTAGTCGGCTCTGTATTCTCAATGCTGAACAAAACTAGAGCCAAGCAAATCAGAAAGATGAAGAAGAAGTTTAGTGCGCGCATTTTCTCGGTTCCTAATTCTCAATTCGTGCTGTGCAATCTTTTGGCTATTGGTCAACTATTTTTTGTAGATGCTGCCAATATTTTTGATAATATCAAGTCCTGTCAATTAATCATTGTATCCGGGGAATCAATTCATAAAAAATTAGATCGCATATTGAGAATTCTCAGTTGGATGCCCCAAGCTTAAGTCTTCCAACTGCGACCTCCCACACTGCAACTAATTTAGGTTTGGCCGATGTTTTGCGGTTTATTCCCAATTCCGAGTGCTGGCAATATTTGATATTTCACAGCAATGCCCGCCGCCACAAATAAGGAAATAATCAGTGCCCCAATGCCTACGGGACTGGGAATCCAGAATGTCGCCTCCAAATAGTTAACTTCCCCGGGTTTCAGCTTCCAAACTAACTGCTTTCCCTGCTGATAGCTTTCGGGAACCAGCGCACCGGGGACAGTATTTTCAATACTTTTGGCGCCCCAAGGCGTGTTCAAGCTAAAGTCTAGCTCCAAAAGTGCTCCTGGACTCAGCAGCAGGCTGCCGTTTGAGGAAAGCAGAGAAAGCGATCGCAAATCCAATTCCAAACTTAACCGATTTCGCAGCACCAATAACAAATTATTCTGCTTGACTCTCAGGTGAGATTCAAACTTGGGCAAATCGGTTTCTAGCGGACTTGCGGCCCGAGATTTGGCGGTTGGTGCGATAGTCGGATTGTAAAATTCGTTAAACTTGTCTTCTAACTCGGCGCCATTATTGAAAGGAATCGTCACTAAAACTTCTCTCTCGGAAAGCCGTTTAGTTTTTCCATCCAACAATCTCACCCGCTGTTCTACGCTTTTCAACCAATCTGCAACAGTGTCGCTGCTGAAGCTGGTCAACCTTTCCCCCAGTTTAATGTGCTGCACGATTTCGCCGCGAGTTTGACTGTCAAAGTTGACTCCGACATCGTACTGAACGCATCCAGTCACTAGAGTTAAAAGGCAAAAAACAAAAGGTAAAAGAAAGAAAAAGTTTTTTTTCCTCTTCCCAGTTCCATCCTTGACATTTTGCTCTTTCATTGTACCTTTTCCCTGTTTTTTCCTATTTGCATGAATTAGCAAAGCCAGGTTTGTAGTGAGGACTTCAGTCCTTCTTGACTCAACTAGGATAAGAGGACTAAAGTCCTCACTACAAACCAAGACGTGAGTGTTAACATTTTGATAGCAGCAGTGTCGGAGTCACCTGAAATTAACCGCACTCAACTTATTGCCTCGAAGCTACACCCAAGTGTTGAAACAGCATACTCGGCAAATATGCTGCACCGCCTACCCATTCGGCTTCGCTGCTTAAATCTGCCAAATTTTTAAAGGCTTCAAAAATGCTGCCTGCCACCATTGTATTCTTGACGCGACCGACAATTTTGCCTTTTTCTACTTTATAGCCTAAGTCTAAGTTGACGGAAAATTCGCCAGCTAACTGATTGGATTGACCGGCACCTAAAACTTGCTCTACTATGAGACCTTCGTCCATGCTAGCAATCAAGTCTTGAGTGCTGGTATTTCCTGGGGAAATGCAGAAGTTAGTTAAATCTGGGCCTGGGCGAGACAATCCGCCACGAAAACCGTTGCCGGTTGATTGTACACCGGCGCGGGCGGCCCACCTGCGATCCCAGTAAAATCCGGTGACAGTTCCTTTGTCAATCAAGGTTTTGCGGGTGGTTGGTGTACCTTCGTCGTCGAAGGGACAAGCGGAAGGGCCTAGGGTGGGGTCTTCAAAAAATGTGAAGCGTTCGTCAAATAAGGTTTCGCCGATTTTGTCGGCTAGGGGAGAGGCTTTTTGGACTACTGTTTGACCTGAAAGGATGGTATCAAACAAACTTCCTAATGTGCTGGCGGCGGCTCTGGGGGTAAATAATACTGGGTAGGAACCGCTGGCGATGGTGGCTGGATGTTCGGCGAGGCGGTATTTTTCGAGGAGTGATTGCAGGATGCTGTTGGTGTCGAGGGGACGATCGCGCGCAACATCATAACTGTATGCTTGCATAAAGTCTTCTCCCTTGACCAAATTGCCTGCGATCGTCCCGCTGACTATTTGGCTGCTTCTTTCGGCATATACATCTCGCGTCGTGGCAATTTTTACGCGGCCGTTGCGGACGTGAAAGCCCACATCTACCATAATATCGGGATTGTAGGCGTGAACTTGCTCGATGAGGTTTTTGCCGTTTTCGACTAATTCTTGGGTTGTGGGCGGAGTGTAGGTGGTTTCCGGGCCTTTTAGATGGAAGTCGGAGGCGAGTTCAAATTCTGCGCGATCGCCGATTTCGGCTGTTTGAATGGCTGCATCGACTAAATCGTCTATCCGCGTTAAGTCTGTGGAACTAGCAAAGCCGATTTTGCCTTTGTAAATCAGCCGGAGTGCTACGCCTTGCAGTGCTTTGGTTTGCAGGGATTTGAGGCGATTGTTTTCAAATTCGATCGGCGTGTCTTGACTGGACAGGTAGTATACTTCAGCGGCATCTGCTCGCTGACTTGCCAATTTCAAAATCTGCTCTATGGTTGAATCGCTCACAATAATAATAGCCTTTCAGGTTGGTCTTTTGTTATTTTAGCTTTCTTCGCCGACAGCCTAGCGATTTTAGATTTTAGATTTTAGATTTTAGATTGATTGATTGCATAAATATTTGATTGATCTGGAAACCGCAGATGTCAGGCAGATTAACGCAGATTAACGCAGATAATTTCAAGATAATTTGTGAATGAATGCAATCTTGTCTATTCTTGCTTCTATCCAATTCCACCATCCGTTAAATCCGTTACATCCCGTACATTGCTCGTTGCCGAACTTCCTTCTCTCGCGACGATAACTAAAAACTTCTTCCACCCCTTGGTTACATCCGTTACATCCGTTACGGAATCCGTTGCCGAACTGCCTTCAACTTAACTCAGCCAAGCTAAGCCTGCTAAAGTAATAAATATCGCCATTAAGGCAACCCATACAAATTGATTGCCTTTGGTATTTACCTGACTTAAATCTACAGGTTCCTCTACGGCGGGCTTGGGTTTGGCGTACTTGATATCAGCGTTGGGATTGGCTTGAAAACTGATTGATTGATTTTCATCTAAACCTGCTAAATCGGGGATTTTCACCGTCCATTCATCAGGGATAGTGAGTTTGGGGGCTTCGAGAATGAATAGCAAGCGCTTGGCTTGCTGGCGGGTTTCTTGGCGGGGATGGTGGGTGAGTTTGCGGCAAAGCTCGATCGCCCTTTCGGTATCGCCAGAGGCTTCGTAGGCTGTCACCAGCCACATCTGCACCTCGCCGCCTAACCGGGAAGTGCGATCGACCAAACCGGTAGCTGTTTCTAAACTCTGGATAGCTTGAGCATACAGGCCGCTCTCAAAAGCTACTCGACCAGCTTGGTACTCTGTTTGAACAATTTCTAACTTTTCAGCAGTCACCAGCCCCCACCCAATTCACAAATATTAGTTCCCAAATTCCCCAAACCCTAGAATTCGCTGCTGTTTTGCGACATACCAGACTCATTGTCGCGCTTGGAGCCCAGCAAGTCTAACTGATCTACCCTAATTACTGGTTTCGAGCGATTTGAACCCGTATTGCGGTCTTGCCAGCGATCGAACTTCAAAGAGCCTGTTACTCCAATTAGAGCGCCTTTGCGAACGTAGTCAGCAGCGACTTGCGCTGTTTTCCCCCAGATTTCCAGATTAAACCAGTCTGGCTCGCTGTTCTTGGTTCTGCGATTGACTGCCAGCGTCAAATTACAGACAACTTTACCCGACTCAAAATACTTCACGTCCGGGTCGCCGCCGACGCGGCCTACTAAAGTCACAACATTAAGACTCATAAACTTTTTCGGGAATGTGCTCGATTGGTGATGTAGTTAAACTCTCCCCCACGCGCGAGATCCTCCAAACTTAACTTGGAACAGCGCGAATCAGGGCTTCATCCTGATTTTACACCCACTCACCAGAACATATTTATTGTGGATGATTGGCGAGGCAAGCGTTCAACTTATGCTCGACAATGTACATTTCTGACTAGACTCAGGATGAAAAACGTAATAGAATCCACCTCGGTTACACTTTTGTAACAACATTATTGCACACAATACTATTTTAGTTTGGGGGGGGTACAAATCAGTGGGTCTTCTCAATCGATTTTCCAGAGATATGGGTATCGACCTCGGTACTGCTAACACGCTCGTTTATGTATCCGGCAAAGGTATTGTTCTCCAAGAACCTTCTGTAGTCGCGATCGACCAAGACTTAAAAATACCGCTGGCTGTCGGAGAAGATGCTAAAAAAATGCTCGGGCGCACGCCTGGGAATGTCATAGCACTGCGCCCGCTT
>JAYUGZ010000836.1:0-3106 GCA_043767465.1 Cyanobacteriota bacterium | reverse complement strand
TTTACCGCACTTCAACTCGCGGTTGGTTCACTTTCGGACACGCTTGCTTTGCTTTGCTGTTCTTCTTCGGCCATATCTGGCACGGTTCTCGGACTATTTTCCGCGACGTGTTTGCTGGAGTTGAGGCTGACTTGGAAGAACAAGTCGAGTGGGGCTTGTTCCAAAAGCTGGGCGACGTAACTACCAGAAGAGAAGAATCTCTCTAGTTTTCGCTAGCCTCGCTGACACCGGGAAACTTCTCCAGTGCACAAAAACCCGGTTTCTTGAAGAAACCGGGTTTTTTTAGTTAATAAGAAAAGCAGCAATAATTAAGATAAAATAATATAGCAAGGGAAGATAGGGAAATTTTAACATGGAAAGTGTTGCTTACATTTTGATGCTGGCTTTAGCCTTGGGCGTGATATTTTTTGCGATCGCCTTCCGGGAACCTCCGCGCATTGGCAAATAAGCCGATCGATATTTCTAGTCCACCAATTCATCTGACTCTCGCGAGGGTCAGATGAATTGCAATTTTACGGCAACGCCTGCTAAAATCAGCAATCATGCGCTGTTCCTCCTGCCAACACACAAATAGTCGCGTTCTCGAATCGCGTTCAGCCGAGTCAGGTCAAAGTATCCGGCGGCGGCGCGAGTGTCTGAATTGTCAGCATCGCTTCACAACTTACGAACGTATAGAATTTGTACCCATTACAGTCATCAAGCGCGACGGCAAACGCGAATCTTTCGATCGGTCAAAATTAGTTAGGGGACTGGTTAGGGCCTGCGAAAAAACGGGCTTGTCTTCTGGGCAGCTAGAAACTCTCGCAGAAGAAATTGAGGCGCAACTCCAAGGTCGATCGCTCCGGGAAGTCACTAGCTCGGACATTGGAGAATTAGTATTATTACATCTGCGGCCACTCAGCGAAGTGGCTTATGTCCGTTTTGCCTCTGTATATCGGCAATTTCGAGGGATTCGAGATTTTGTAGATACCCTAAATCACCTTCAGAGTCCTCTCATCGAAGCTTTGTGTCTAGAAAGTCCGTCCGAAAATGACCCAAATTTGTCGGAAGTGGATGATATCAATTCCGGTAGCATCGGAATTATTAGTAGCCGAAATTAGGAGACGGCAGTGCCGTGTCCCTACCCTAAAATTATCTGAGGACACGGCAATGCCCATTAGTGTCAACTTAAGCTGCCAGTCCGCCAAGTCCTTTAGTGGGCCCGCGAGTCCGACAGGGAATGAATTCCCAGTCTCAAAGCGCAAGTCCTCTCAAGAGGACTCAAGAGAAGAATTTTCAACTCCTGCCGTCCTCTTTGAGAGGACTGTCTTCTATTAGACAGGGGTTTCAACCCCTGTCGGACTGGCGGGATGACGGGCGGACTTGGCGGGCCCACAGCTTAAGTTGACACTCCTTGGGCACTGCCGTGTCCTGGTCTAAATTAATTTGAAAGCAGTATGCGGATCAGTTATAATTGTCTACTGGACTCTGAATGTTAAAAATCAAACGCTTTAACACAGAGTTGGAATGAAGAGCAATGGCAAGCGCTGGTGTGCAGTTGCACCAGGCAAAAGTTGGCAAAAACTGACTTTCGTAAAAGATTTTGCAAGAAGTTAACCCCTTTTCGATCAAAATCTCTAGTATCTGCCTGCACAAACGAAAAACATGAAGGAGAGAAATCCTAGGAAACTATTCGCATGGTCAATACCAAAACCACAGTCAAAGACATCGGCTTTACTCACGAAGATTTTGCGGCCTTACTTGATAAATATGACTATCACTTTAGCCCCGGCGACGTAGTAGCGGGTACAGTTTTTAGTATAGAACCGAGGGGCGCTCTGATTGATATCGGTGCTAAAACAGCAGCGTACATTCCCATTCAGGAAATGTCGATCAATCGAGTGGAAAGCCCTGAAGAAGTATTGCAATCAAACGAAACCAGAGAATTTTTCATCCTCACCGATGAAAATGAAGACGGACAATTAACCCTGTCCATCCGACGCATTGAGTATATGCGCGCCTGGGAAAGAGTGCGACAACTGCAAGCAGAAGACGCCACAGTTCGATCGCAAGTATTTGCTACCAACCGTGGTGGCGCACTGGTGAGAATAGAAGGATTGCGAGGCTTCATTCCCGGTTCTCACATCAGCACCCGCAAACCGAAGGAAGAATTAGTCGCCGAAGAATTACCCTTGAAATTCTTAGAGGTAGACGAAGACCGCAACCGCCTAGTATTAAGTCACCGTCGCGCCTTAGTTGAGCGCAAGATGAACCGCCTCGAAGTCGGGGAAGTGGTCATCGGTACAGTGCGCGGTATCAAGCCCTACGGTGCGTTTATCGACATCGGCGGCGTCAGCGGCTTGCTGCACATCTCAGAAATTTCGCACGATCACATCGATACGCCTCATAGCGTGTTTAATGTCAACGACGAAGTGAAAGTGATGATCATTGACTTGGATGCCGAAAGAGGCCGGATTTCTCTCTCCACCAAGCAATTGGAACCGGAACCGGGCGCGATGGTCAAAAATCGTGAATTGGTGTACGAAAAAGCTGAAGAAATGGCAGCTAAGTTCCGCGAAAAAATGCTCGCTCAAAAGCAAGCTAAAGCAGGCATAGACGTTCCTGTAGACTCGACTGATGCTGATGACGACATCTCCGACGAAATACTCGAAGACGTGCCCTCAGCAATGGAAGAAGATTTGCCGGAAGAAACAACCGCAGCAGTAACGGAAGCTACACCCGAAGCTACACCCGAAGCTACACCCGAAGCTACACCCGAAGCTACACCCGAAGCAGTCACGGAAGCTACACCCGAAGCAGTATCGGAAGCTACACCCGAACCAGTATCGGAAGCTACACCCGAACCAGTCACGGAAGCTACACCCGAACCAGTCACGGAAGCTACACCCGAACCAGTATCCGAAGAAATACCTCCAGTAACAGTCGAATAATATCGAAGTTACTGTTATTAATTAAAGAGGGACTACCCTCTTTTTTTCGGTTTATTTTTTATTTTTCAAATAATATTTATAAGCCGATCGATTTCATGTCATTTTCAGCTTAGCTGAAAATGACATGAAATCGATTGAGATCCTTTCCGTTAACTACCAGTTTTTTTCGGAGATTT
>JAYUGZ010000835.1:0-3107 GCA_043767465.1 Cyanobacteriota bacterium | reverse complement strand
AGGAAATGGAAAAACCCTATTATATTCCCGAAAATTGTCCGATCGGGCGTTACAGTCTGCTCTACGATCCCATAGACGGTTCTTCCAATCTTGACATCAATCTCAATGTCGGCTCCATATTCAGCATCCGCAAGCAAGAAGGGGACGATGCAGACGGCTCGGCCTCAGACTTGCTGCAACACGGACATAAACAAATCGCTGCCGGCTATGTGCTCTACGGCCCCAGTACAATGCTCGTTTATTCGATCGGGCAGGGCGTTCATTCCTTCACCCTCGATCCCAGTTTGGGCGAGTTTATTCTATCAACCGAAAACATCAAGATTCCAGACAGCGGCCAGATTTACAGTGTGAATGAAGGTAGCTTTTGGCAGTGGGACGAACCTTTTCGGGATTACATTCGCTATGTACACCGCAGCGAAGGCTATACCGCCCGGTATGGAGGCGCTTTGGTGGGAGATTTCCACCGGATTTTATTTCAGGGAGGCGTGTTTTTGTACCCAGGAACTGTGAAAAACCCCGATGGCAAATTGCGCTTACTCTACGAGTCGGCTCCTTTGGCGTTTTTGATGGAGCAAGCTGGCGGGCGCGCTAGTACGGGTATTCAAGACATTTTGGATGTGGTGCCGACTAAAATTCATGAGCGCACGCCTTTGATTATTGGCAGTAAAGAAAATGTCGCGCTGGTTGAGTCTTTTATTAAAGCATCGATCGCGCAATCCTAGAACACTTGAGCAGTGAAGGAAGTTCGGCAACGGATTGTGTAACGGATGTAACGGATGTAACGCCGGGAAGGAAGTTCGGCAACGGATTGTGTAACGGATGTAACGGATGTAATAGAGGTTAGGAAGCAAGAATGTTTTAATTTCCAATTGCCAATACTTCGGCGAAGTTTATCCTGAGCCCTTCGACTCCGCTCAGGGTACGGAATGGTTCAGCACAAGTTCTCAATTTCTAATTCCCAATTCCCAATTCCCCATTACTAAATTGTAGGAGTTACAGATCATGACAGAAGCGACGAAGAATCACCTGTTAGAAATCAAAGAAATCGGCCAGAGCATCTGGATGGACAATTTGACTCGCGATCTGATCGAGTCAGGCGAACTCAAAAAGATGATTGAAAGTCGCGGGCTACGAGGGATTACATCGAATCCGGCCATTTTCGAGAAGGCGATCGCGGGCAATGTGATTTACGATGCGGATATTGAAGCTGGCATCCGGGCGGGTAAATCTGTACTCGAAATTTACGAATCTCTAGTTTTTGAAGATATCCGCAACGCTTGCGACATCTTCGCCCCGGTTTACGCAGAGTCGAAGGGTTTGGACGGTTACATCAGTATTGAAGTGCCGCCGACGATCGCGAATGATACAGAAAGTACGATTAGTGAAGCTTTGCGTTATTATCAGGCGATCGGCAAACCCAATGTGATGATCAAGATTCCGGGAACTGCTCAAGGATTGCCGGCAGTGGAACGAGTCATCAGTGAAGGGATTAACGTTAACGTGACTTTGCTGTTCTCTGTTGACAGCTACGTCGAAACCTTCTGGGCTTATATCCGTGGCTTGGAAGCGCGGGCGGCTCTAGGATTGGATGTGAGCAATATTGCTTCTGTTGCCAGTTTCTTCTTGAGCCGGATCGACATCAACATCGATGGTCAGATTGATGAGAAACTCAAAAACGTCACTGATGTTGCTACGAAAGCCAAACTGGAAGCGGTGAAGGGGAAAATTGCGATCGCCAATGCCAAAGTAGCTTACCAGAAATATAAAGAGATCGTGGCGAGCGATCGCTGGCAGGCATTAGCAGCAAAGGGAGCCGAAGTGCAACGGCTGTTGTGGGCGAGTACCAGCACCAAAAACCCCAACTACAGCGATGTGATGTATGTCGATGAATTAATCGGCCCCGACACAGTGAACACTTTGCCGCCTAACACCGTTGAAGCTTGTTTCGATCACTGTGATGTCGCACCCCGGATTGAGAACAACGTGGCAGAAGCTTACGCGCTGATCGAAAGTCTCAAAGATCCAGATATCGACATCGATTTGGACAAAGTGATGGCAGACTTGCTTCTGGAGGGGATTGAGAAATTCGTCAGCCCGTTCCAATCCCTGATGGATTCCTTGGCAGAGAAAGTTCAGAAGCTCTCACCTGTTGGCTAAAAGGATATCTGTATCGTTGAAGGCAGAAGCATTTAGGAGTCGGAATACATAATCGTTGTGGTTCCTAAATGCTGAGTTTTGAATCCCGAACCAGGAAAAAGTGACACCCATGGGTGTCAAAAATCCAACAAAGAAAAATCCACTATGATTTTGGTTCCTCAATCCTCAGTTTTGAATCCTGAACCGGGAAAAAGTGACACCCATGGGTGTCAAAAATCTCACAAAGAAAAATCAAATTCATATTACTTTGGCTCTTGGCACTAAGTTTTGAATCCTGATTCTGGAAAAAATGACACCCATGGGTGTCAAAAATCTGAAAAATAAAAATCCAGTCCGTCCTTTAGCAGGATTCTCGCCAGAAGTTATAACTAGAATTTTCCATCTACAACCGCTGAGGAATTGTTATGTCTAGTACCAGTACGCTACTAAAAAGCGAGTATGGAGCGGCCCAACTTGATGTCATCGAACGGGCTAGGCTTCAAGAACTTGAATCCATTGTAGAAAATGGACTTCAGACTTTTTATGAAGTTGGTAAAGCCTTGGACGAGATCCGAGAACAAAAATTGTACAGGGAAAGTCACAAGGCTTTTGATGCTTATTGCCGGGAGAAATGGGGCATAGCAAAGCAGACGGCTAATCGATTTATTGCAGCAGCGCAGGTCATCGAGAATTTGACACCCATGGGTGTCAAAATTCCAGCCAACGAGCGTCAAGTCCGTCCTCTAGCAGGATTATCACCAGAACTGCAACTCGAAATCTGGAAAGAAGCCCTAGAATCAACACCCAATGGTATGCCCACTGGTGCAGCAGTTCAGCGCTTGGTGGATGAGCGATTTCCATCCCTAGGAAGCGGTCGATCGCCTAAAGATACTGATTCTGAATTGGAGAAGTTGCGATCGGACAATAAACGGCTTAGAGAAGAAGTCCGACAGCAAAACAGGGACAGAGAT
>JAYUGZ010000834.1:0-7710 GCA_043767465.1 Cyanobacteriota bacterium | reverse complement strand
CTGGTTCCTCAGTATGAAGCGGGTACTTGGGAACCTGCGGAGGCAGAATTGCTAATTAATCGAGACGGACGTAAGTGGCGAAGACTTTAAGAGTTATTGGTTATTGGTTATTGGTTATTGGTTATTGGTTATTAGTTATTGGCAACTGCCAACTGCCAACTAACAACTGACAACCAACAACTGCCAACTGCCAACTAACAACTGACAACTGACAAATAATAAAGGAGAAAAAACCGATGATTATGACACCGATGAAAGCTCCACCTCTAGTTTCGTTGCAAAGTCCTAAAGATGTTTCGATCGACCAAATAGAGGCCGAATTAGCTCAAATTTGGGAAAGTTACAGAGAATCTGGGTCGAAGGGGGATTTTCCGATCGCTACTAGAGCCACAACCTTTACTTTTGTAGTCTACGAACCTGAAGAAACTCAACGGTTATTGGCGGATGTGGGTTTTTACGATGGGCCTATAGATGGTATTACCGGGCCGATGACGGCATCCAGTATCAGGGCTGCTCAAAAAGCTTACGGGTTGCCGAGAACTGGCAAAGCTAATGCTGAATTGCTCGCGACTCTGCGGGAAGAAGTGGCGAGAAAAAATTCAAATGGCAGCAAATTGGGTCCAACGGGTTTCGGTTCAGGAGGTTCTGCTGTAGCTGACGCCATTGTCGCTGCTAATCCCTGCCGGATTATTGCTCTGTGTCCGACTGCCGGGGAAGACACGGGGGTACAGGCTCAAGTCGCTGCTTATTGTCCGGTTCATAAGGGCGGCAGTGGCAATCTGATTTGTTGCGAGTACATTACGCTCCGGGGTACCGAAGCGGCTCTGGAACGGGTCAGCGGTATCGTAACCGCACTGACGATCGCCGATTTGCCGACCCTGCTGTGGTGGAAAGCGACTCCTGATCCCGAGCGAGATTTGTTCCAGCGGTTGGTGGCGACTAGCAGTTCTGTGATTATTGACTCTAGTTGTTTTGGTGAACCAGAGGCTGAATTGCTGCTGATGCAAAGTTTGATTGAGGAAGGAATTCCGATCGCGGATCTGAATTGGCGCCGGTTGGCTGCGTGGCAAGAGTTGGCGGCTGAGGCTTTTGACCCCCCAGAACGTCGGGCGGCAATTCGGGAGCTCGATCGGGTCACGATCGATTACGAACAGGGCAATTCTACCCAAGCGCTAATGTATTTGGGCTGGCTGGCGAGCCGGCTTCAGTGGCGTCCGGTTGCTTTCAAGCAAGAAGAGGGCGATTATCAAATCAAGCGGATTAAATTTGCGGGTGCAGACGAACGGGTTGTAGAAGCGGAGTTAGCTGCGATTCCTACTGCCGATACAGGCGATGTCCCCGGCGATTTGATTGCTTTGCGTTTGAATTCTACGAACGAGAAGGCCGATTGCGGTACGGTTCTGTGTTCCGAAACGGGGGGCTGTATGCGGATGGAAATGAAGGGCGGCGCTCAAACCGATCGGTTCAATCAGGTAACTCCTCTGTTCGATCAGGTGACGGAACAGTTGCTGGGCCAGCACTTGCAGAGTTGGGGCAGGGATATGCTTTACGAGGAAAGTTTGGCGGTGACCGCTCAAATGCTGAAGTTGGCTAAGCGGTAAAGAGAAGTTCGGCAGCGGATTGTGTAGCGGATGTAACGGATGTAACGGATGGAATAAGGAGAAAGGAGAAAGGAATAAGGAATTGAGTTAATATTAAGTGGGGTAGGCAATGTCTGCCCTACTTTTTTGATAGAGCCGGTCAACCGCAGATCCAAGGCAGATTAACGGAGATTAACGCAGATAATTTCAATAATTGAAAGGGAATACTTGCAATTAGATTCTATTATTTATTGTAACTAACTAAAACTATGACTTTAGTAATTGCTGGCGAACGTAGCGGTGCGGGAAAGACTACTGTAACGATCGCCCTTTTAGCTTATTTAATCCGCCAAGGCTTGAATGTGCAATCTTTTAAGGTGGGCCCGGATTACATTGACCCGATGTTTCATGCTTTTGTGACGGGCCGCCCTTGTCGGAATTTAGACCCGGTTTTAACGTCTGAATCTTATGTGAAAAAGTGTTTTGATCGTCATATTCAAGATGTCGATTGTGCCTTGGTTGAAGGGGTAATGGGTTTATTTGATGGAGTGAGTCGAAGGAAGAAGGGTTCGGCAGCGGATTTTGTAACGGATGTAACGGATGTTAGGAAGGGTTCGGCAGCGGATTTTGTAACGGATGTAACGGATGTTAAGAAGGAAGAAGGAAAGGAAGAGTTCAATTATGATTTTTCGTTTGCTTCTACGGCTCATGTTGCTGCTTTGCTGAATTTGCCGATACTGTTGGTGATAGATTGCAGCAGGCTATCTGGTTCTGTGGCTGCGATCGCACATGGTTTCCGCTCTTTTGACAAAAGTCTTAATTTCGCCGGTTTGGTGTTGAATCGGGTGGCTAGCGATCGACATTTGGAGTTGCTGACAGATGCTCTCAAACCGCTCAATTTACCGATTTTAGGGGTTTTGCGTAGGGATGAGGCTGTTACTATTCCCGATCGCCATTTAGGCCTGATTCCGGCTGAGGAGTTGCCGAATCTTCATGCTGCGATCGATAAGTTGGCTGATTTGGCTGCTGTGGCTTTTGATTGGGACAAACTTTTGCCAATGCTGGCTGCAACTTCTCATGGAGGGGGTGAGGGGTCTGAGCAACTTTTGAGTAAATACAGTCTCCCTTCGGACATTTTAACAGAAACAGATGATGTTGTCAATTGTTTGGGAAACAAGTTTTCGGTGCGAGTTGCAGTTGCGCGCGATCGGGCTTTTAATTTTTATTATCAGGACAATCTTGATTTGTTGGAAGAGTTGGGTGCCGAGTTGGTATTTTGGAGTCCGTTGGATGACTCGGTGTTTCCTGACAATGTGCAGGGGTTGTATTTTGGTGGTGGTTTTCCCGAAGTGTTTGCTGAAAAATTAAGCGATAATGTTGTAATTCGGGATGCTGTCAGAAGTGCGATTTTTGCGGGAATGCCGACTTATGCGGAGTGTGGCGGTTTGATGTACTTGTGCGAGTCGATTGTAGACTTTGATGGGAATTCTTGGCAAGGAGTGGGAGTGTTGCCGGCTGTGGCTGCGATGGGAAAGCGTTTGACTCTCGGATATCGAGAAGCTGTGGCGGTGACTGATAGTTTGGTGTTAGCGGCGGGGGATGTGGTTTGGGGACATGAGTTTCATCGATCGCATTTGACGATCGAACCGACTGATCCAGTTTATCACAGTTGGAGGTACGGGAAGCGGGGAGAAGTTGAGGCGGTTGCCGAAGGTTGGGGGGTTTGTCGGGTGCACGCTGCTTATTTGCATTTGCACTGGGGTGCGAGCCCTGATATTGCGGTTCGTTTTTTGCAGCAGTGTTCTGATGCGTGATTGTAAGGGTGTTTTGGGCGAGAAAGGGAATTAGATTTTTTTTAACCACAGAGAGCGCAGAGGGCGCAGATAAGAGAGATAGAGGAGTATTTGTATTATGCTTTTGATGGGATGAGGGAGGAGATGTTGGGATTTATGGGTACATTAGTTTCAGTTAAGCAATTGGCGGCACAATGGATAACATCGGAGATTTTTCGGAGTTATGGTCAAGTTATTTCTGCGAGTTTTGATGGCAAGTCTTTTGATGATGAGGATGCTAGGTTAAACTTAAGCAATGGTATTCCTAGATTTTACATTATGCGGTTGCACCAGAAGGGTCGCAAGTTTGGTAAAATTACGCGGCACGTTGAATGTACTCAGTGTTTGGGTTCTCTGGATGGGAGGGATTGGTTGATGGCGGTTGCGCCTCCTGGGGATAGCGATAAACCGAGTTTGGAGGATATTGTTGCTTTTCGGATTCCGGGTAGTTGTTTTATTAAGTTAGATGTGGGTACTTGGCACGCTGGGCCTTATTTTGATGCGGATTTTATTGATTTTTATAATCTGGAATTGAGCGATACTAATGTGGTTGATCATTTTAGTTTTGATTTTGTGAATAATCACAATCTGGAATTTGAGATTGTCTAATTTATCTTATATGATGCAATTAGGAGATGCGCTCTGGTTCGGTATGTGATTTCGCGGGGAAAGTTGCTGGCGGAAACTGAACCTGCTAAAATAATTTTTTATTCTCTTTGACAAACAATAGTTGAAGCTGTTAAATTGTGAATAAAGGTGCTATTCCCGATGAGAGTCCGAGAAATTTGCAGGAGCAACTGCTGCTGCAAGATGCTAAAGCTAGCGTCGGCAAGCGAATTCAAGGCAGTGCAGATAAGCCATTGGGAGATGCTCCCAGACTGGTTGCTAATTATGGAGGCGAAGTCGGAGATTGGGTTAAAATGGTTAGTACCCAAACCGCAGTAATTCAGGGAGCAGTTGTTGAAGTACATTGGTTCAGAAATAACGAGACTGCTCAAACTGTTGAGTTTAAATTTAAACGTACATATCCTAAAGCTCCAATAAAAACTCTGTAGTTATAAAAACCATGAAAATTCGCTGTATTGCCAATACAGGTAATGCTCTTTATGAAAGTTACCTCAAGCCTGAGTTCTATTTCACAAAAGAAGTGGAATTTCCCCTAACGCTTGGCAAGGAATATGTTGTCTACGCTCTTTACCAATCGCAGGATAATGTTTGGTACTATATCTGTGACGATAACTACACCTATTATCCCATGCAGAATCCTGCACCGCTGTTTGAGGTAGTTGACAGCCGAGTTTCTAAGTATTGGCGGTTTGAACTAGCACCGAATGGGCGGTTAGAAATTGCTTTTGAACAGTGGTTTACTGACCCTTATTTTTATGATAAGCTGACGGATCAGGAAGAGGCGGAGGTTGAGATCTTTGATCAGGTTAAAGAATTGATGGATGCTGAGGATTTTGAATTGCCTCCGCTGGATGTGGCTGTTGAGAAATTGCGGGAAACTGTGACTGTTTGAGGTAAAGTGCGAAGGTAAATTTAGTTTTTTGCCGTTGATTTAAACAGCTTTTTGACAAATAACATCTAAAACTGTTAAATTATGAATCAAGGTGCTATTCCCGATGAAAGTCCGAGAAATTTACCGGAGCAACTGCTCCTGCAAGATGCTAAGGCTGGTAATTGCAAAGTAATTCGTCGCGGTACAGATAGTCCATTGGGGGATGCACCGAGACTTATTGCTGTTTATGGCGGAAATTCTGGAGATTGGGATAAAATGACAAGTATTGAGGCTTTTGAAATTAATGGAGCTTCCATACAAGTCCATTGGTTTCGGAACAGTCAGAATTTTCAAGAGGTGGAGTTTAAGTTCAAGCGACAGTATCCCAAAACAGCACCTAAAAATCTGTAGGTAATCAAGTTATGAAAATTCGTTGTATTGCTAATACTGGTGAATCTCTTCCTGACAAATATATTGATCCGCCACGCGGTTACACTCAAAAAATCAAGTTGGCACTAACAATAGGTAAGGAGTATGTTGTTTATGCTATCCGAGAATGGAAAGGAACTATTTGGTACTATATCTGCGACGATATTTTTAGCTATTATCCTATGGAGAATCCTGCACCGATGTTTGAAGTGTTTGACAGCAGGGTTTCTAAGTATTGGCGGTTTGAAGTTTCGCCCAATGGCTTGTTAATGATAGCGTTTGAACAGTGGTTTACTGACCCTTATTTTTATGATAAGCTGACGGATCAGGAAGAGGCAGAAGTTGAGATTTTTGAGAAGGTTAAGGAATTGATGGATGCTGAGGATTTTGATTTGCCTCCGCTGGAAATTGCAGTTGAAGAGTTGCGGGAAACTGTCAGTGTTTGAGGGGGAAAGTACGAGAGTCAATTGATTTTGTTAACCAGCTTGATTCAGATAGTTTGAAATGGTATTAAATATAAAGCAGCAGAATTTTGTGAAATAAAATGGACGAAAAAGTTGAAATCAATAAGAACTATGAGATACTAGACGGCGATGATGTTTTGTTATTCGATCAAGCTACTTTTCTGGTACGCAGGTTTGAAGAGCTAGTCACTGGGAAGTTTATTGAGATACTCGATCTTATTGCAATAAGGGAATCTCGTCAGAAATCAATAATTAATTGGATGAAAGAGCTACGAATTAACGAAGAAATAATAATTCATGGAGGGGAGGTAAACTGGAACTCCAATCAAGAAGGAATAGATTGTCAAGTCCTCAAAATTGGTTCTAAGGGTTGGCAAAAAGGAAGGCTTCAAATAAAAGTTAATGAAAATTTCCAGTCGGGGGAAACGCAGGTATGTATAAAGTTTTGTCCTGATGAACCAGCAAAGCAAAAATCACCTTTGGATGATATCAGACAATCTGAGGAATACAAAAAACTGAGCAATAACAACTGACAGCCCGATCGCGATTACAATACAATAATCGATCGCACTTATATCTGCATCTTAGATTTTAATCGCAGATGAGGGCAGATGTACGCGGATGAACGCTGATGTTTTTTGGATGGACTCATGACTAATATAGAAGAATATGTCGATCGCACTTCCGAACTAATCGACTTACCCCTAAAACCCGAACATCGTCCCGGTGTTGTGGTAAACTTCGAGAGGATAGCTGCGATCGCCCAACTCGTCACTGAATTTCCTTTACCCCCAGAAATCGAAGCTGCACCAGTGTTTCAACCTTGATTGTTAACCGCAGATGTAGGCAGATGAACACAGATGAACGCAGATGAAGCAAAATTTTTAGCACAAGCGGATGCAGTCGCCACAGCATCGGCGGTGAAAAGTGGTAAAATTACAGCGACAGCAGTTGTTACCGCTGCTTTAAAACGAATTGCCGATCGAGACAAAACACTCAATTGCTTTACAGCCATCACCGCAGAAAGTGCGATCGCAGCAGCCGAAAAGATAGATAATGCGATCGCACGTAACGAAAATCCAGGCCCTTTAGCAGGGGTTCCCTTCGCCGTCAAAAATTTGTTCGATGTCAGCGGAATTACCACCCTAGCCGGGTCAAAAATCAACGCTGACAACCCTCCGGCGAGCCAAGACGCGGCCGGGGTCGCACGACTAAAACAAGCCGGTGCTATCCTTGTCGGTACGCTGAACATGGATGAGTACGCCTACGGTTTCGTCACCGAAAATAGTCACTACGGGCCCACACGCAATCCCCACGATACTACACGCATCGCCGGCGGTTCGAGTGGCGGTTCCGCTGCTGCGGTGGCTGCGGGTTTAGTGCCCGTTACTTTGGGCTCGGATACTAACGGTTCCATCCGCGTACCGGCTGCTTTGTGCGGTATTTTTGGGTTAAAGCCTACTTACGGCCGTTTGTCAAGGGCTGGAACTTGTTTGTTTTCGAGTAGTTTGGATTGTGTGGGGCCGTTTGGGCGATCGCTCCGAGATATGGCGTTACTGTATGATGTCCTACAAGGCCCGGACGATCGCGATCCAGTTTGCACTCAACGCCCGCCGGAAGTTTGTTCGCAGCAATTAGATATAGGAATTGAAGGATTGCGAATTGCTGTTGCTGATGGGTATTTCGCTCAAGGGGCTACACCGGAAGCAATGGCTGCTGTAGAAATAGTTGCCCAAGCCTTGACAAATGTCTTGAATTGTGGTGAGGAGTCGAAAAAAACAACAAACCCCCCAAAAATCGGGGGGCTTGCAACTGTCAGTATACCGGAATCCGATCGCGCGCGGGCAGCAGCATTCATCATTACCGCTTGCGAAGGGGCAAACTTGCACTTAGACAATTTGCGATCG
>JAYUGZ010000833.1:0-1136 GCA_043767465.1 Cyanobacteriota bacterium | reverse complement strand
CAACGAGGCGGAAAGAGCGAGAGTTTTACCGAGATTAATTTATACTGGCAGCCAGCTATCTTTTGCTCAAATAGCAGAGTTTTACCAATCAGCAGATGTTTATGTTTCTCCTTATCTCGCAGAAGGTTTTAATCTACCAGTGTTGGAAGCTGTGGCTTGCGGTTTACCCGTAATTTGTACGGAGGGTGGCCCGACTGACGATTTTACTCGATCGGACTTTGCACTGCGAATCGAGAGTAAATTTACGGCTGTGGTAATTGAGGGGGAAACCTTATTTATGTTAGCTCCTGAGTGGGAACATTTGACTGATTTGATGCAGCGGGCGATCGAGCAGCCTGAAATTGGGGCGAGAGCTCGGGTTGCGGGCCCGGGTTTTGTGGCCGATAATTTTACTTGGAGGCGATCGGTCGATCGATTGCTTGAGGTTATGGGAGGGGATAAAAAGAGTGAGAAGAAGTATATTTTTGAGCCAATAATTTTGTAGTTTGGGCGTTTCAAGCCCTAGATGGGGAAATAGGTATTTTCCGGCCAGGCTCAAGCTCGGAGTGACTAACGATTATGGTGGCGCTGGGTTTCAATCCCTGATAGGGTTTTAGGTATTTTCCGGCTTTGAGGTATCTGAGGCTGCTGTCTCTCAGTGGTTTGGTTTCAATCCCTGATAGGGTTTTAGGTATTTTCCGGCTTGCCTTTCTCCGCCGCCAGTTGGTCTAGAATTCCGACAGTTTCAATCCCTGATAGGGTTTTAGGTATTTTCCGGCTCTTCTTAGCTTCTGTCACCTGGTCAATTTTTTTAAGTTTCAATCCCTGATAGGGTTTTAGGTATTTTCCGGCGCAGCACTCAGAAAAGATTTATTGGCTGCAAGTTTGGGTTTCAATCCCTGATAGGGTTTTAGGTATTTTCCGGCGGGAAATCATTTAGAGCTTGAGCGATCGGGTAAGCAAGGTTGTTTCAATCCCTGATAGGGTTTTAGGTATTTTCCGGCTCAAGCGCATTATCGAGTGCGACTTCTTGCTGTAGTTGGTTTCAATCCCTGATAGGGTTTTAGGTATTTTCCGGCGATAGTCCGCATACGGTATTTCGATCACATAATAAGTGTTTCAATCGCTGATAGGGTTTTAGGTATTTTCCGGCAAGA
>JAYUGZ010000832.1:0-7714 GCA_043767465.1 Cyanobacteriota bacterium | reverse complement strand
AATCTCAGAAACCGGGTTTCTCTCTATATTTCTAGCTACCCAACCCAAAAAATCGTAGAAACCCGGTTTCTCGCCCCTTGCGTAAATCTCAGAAACCGGTTTCTCTCTATATTTCTCGTCACCCAACCCAAAAACTCAAAGATGTCAAATGGGTTCTATAATGTCTTCCTCCGTCAACTCTGGAAAGTCGTCGATAATCTCTGCATGAGACATTCCCGCAGCCAGCCAACCCAACACATCATACACGGTAATTCGCATTCGCCTGATGCAAGGCTTTCCACCGCGTTTACCTGGTTCGATCGTAATGATTTTGCGATAGCTCATGACAAAACCGAGTTGAGTACACTTTTATTTAAGTTTAGCCTAATTTTGGAGAAGTCATATCATATAGCGATACAATTTACTAAACGCAACTTGTTCAACTTTAGAGGTAATAGCCTAATTCTATGAATACCCTCGACCAAGTGCTAGAAACTGCTTTACAACTTTCCTACGAACAGCAGGAAATGCTGATAAAAATCCTGCAAAACCGTCATCGTGAAAGTATTCGCGCCGAAATAGCTGCGGATGCTCAACAAACCTTAGCTGATTTCCGTACAGGAAAATTTCGACAGCAGTCAGCCGAGGATGTTATTTCAACATTACGCCAGTCTTTGGACGAACCCGAAGCATGAGACAATTGGTTCTGAGTCCGAAATTCAAACGAGCATTCCGCAAGTTTGTGAAACGAAATCCTGACCTCCAGCAACGTATTGAAGACTCTCTTCAACAAATGGAAGCAGATGTATTTTTTCCAAATCTAGGTACTCATAAACTAGGTGGCAAACTTGATGGTCTTCAGTCCTGCTCTTGCGGTTATGATTGTCGAATTGTGTTCTCGATTGAAGAGGATACGGAAACAAATAGTGAAGTCATTGTTCTACTCGACATCGGGACACATGATGAGGTCTATTAACTGTGTCAGTCATTATTAGACTACAACTCCACAAATAAATTTAATTTTTATTTAACTTGTTCGCAAATTCGGCAACAGCCGCGACAAATTCTGCGGTTGATTCGTAGGGTAAAACGTTTCGCCCCGGCATTAATAAACCTTCAGCGTTGGGAAAGTTAGCTAAATATTGCGCTAATCTTTCCTCTGGTTTCTCTTCCTTACCCGATTGACTGATGCTTGAGGCTTTTTCCCCCAGAATCACGAGTGCGGGATTCGCAAACTTTTGAATCGTATCGCTATAATCCTGCCGCCAAAACCCGGCTAAAAATGAGTAAACCGCGTGACGACTTTCAGGATTTGCCGCCCCAGCCTGCAAAGCATCCAACCATTCGCTGTCAACTTTTGCCACATCGCCAAATAGTTGTTTTGCAGAAAAAGATTGCAAAAATTTAGCGCGTCTGGCGTAGCGATAAAAAGCATTTCCCAAGGGAGAATCTAACAAATTCCAGACAATTCTTTGCTGTCTTTCGGTAGAATGTTTGTTCATCACCGCCCAAGCCGGAGGCCCCGCGAGGACTAAGGAATGGATTAAATTAGAACCGCTTTCCTGCTGAATTTTGGCTAATTCCAAGGCTACACACAGTAAAGCACCTTGCACGAGGACGATCGCAGGTTTTTTTACTACAGTCTCCAAGAAAAACTGCAACTGTGCCGCCCAATCGCTAGGATAGCAAGCCACAGCGGGCATTTCGCAATCACCACAACCCAAAAGATCGGGATTGTAAATCGGATTGCTGTTACCTGTTTTGCACCAACTCTCGCAAAATCTCTGCCAAAATACTCTTGACAAACCAACTCCGATCGGATGAATCAATAACAATGGTATGCTATCTTCTGTCGCAGTAGTTGGTTGATAAACATCATAAGCGCAGCGATATTTTTGCCATTCGTAAAATAACGTTGGTGATTTGACAGACGAAATTGTGGGTAAATCTTGAGTTGAATATTGTGGCTGCATATTAATATTTTAATTGTTGATATACTAAGCTACGACAATGCGAGTTTGAGCTTGGATATTTGGTTGCGAGTGGGCAATCCTAATCTCTACATTGCTGCCGAGTGCGTTGAGAAAACGAAATAGGCGTTCTGTAGAGAAGTCTGATAATTTACCGCGCATCAATGCAGATATCTTGGGTTCAGCGATTCCTAAGATTTTTGCTGCTTCAGTTTGGGTTAGTTGGCCTTCGGAGATTAACTCACTGATTTGATGAGCTAGTTCTGCCTTAATCAATAGTTCATCAGGATTGGGTAGCCCTAAGTCAGCAAAGACATTACCACTGCTTGAATGCAGTTTCACAATCTTAATCACACTATTTATATCATATAGTTTATTATGAAATCAAGGGTGACACAGGTAACAATATAATTATTGAATCATGTCTGAACAGCGGATTACCATTTCTATACCAAACTTGCTGCTGATTGTAGCATCGTCCTTGCTGCTAGTGCTGCTGTGGCAATTGCGCAGCCTGCTAGTAATTCTGATGATATCAGTCGTGCTCGCCGCTTCGATCGTCCCGATCGTCAATTGGGCCGAAACCATGCGCGTTCCCCGCTGGCTGGCGGTGATTATGGTTTATTTAACTCTGATCGGCGGATTCAGCGGGACGGTAGTGTTAATCGGGCCGACAGTAATCGAACAAATCGAGTTACTGCTGCGACAGTTACCAGTTTACGCCGAAAGTCTCGAAACTGTAGCAACTAATCTATTGAGTCGCCTCACCGACGATGCACCTGCTTTGGTGAGTCAGTTGCTGGATACTCAATCGCTGACTAATTGGCTGATTCGATCGAGCCAACAACTGGTTTTGCGATCGTATAGTTTAACAAGAGGCATTCTCGGCGGTTTCTTCAGCCTAGTTTTAGCGTTATTTATTTCTGGTTACATGGTAGCAGACAGCGACACATTAATTAAAAGTTTAGTGCAGTTTTTCCCGAAACCTTGGGACACAAGATTAGCCGCCCAAGCCACGCCCATCGGTCAAAGAATGGGGAGTTACATTCGCGGGCGGGTGTTAGTTTCAGGCATTTTAGGCATATTCATTACCACAGGCTTAAGCATTTTGGGAATGCCGGAGTTTGCTTTAGGCTTAGGTGCGATCGCAGGTGTGACAAATCTGATTCCCTTCATCGGCCCCGTTTTGGGCGCAGTACCAGCCTTAATCGTCGCATTAGCCAAAGGTGGCTGGGTACTTTTGTGGGTATTGCTGTTGTTTGTATTTATCCAAAACTTGGAAACTTACGTGCTCGATCCTTTGCTGGTTGGTTCCTCGGTTGGGGTGCATCCTTTATATCAATTGCTGTCTGTCTTGGGAGGCGTGCAAGTATTGGGAATTATCGGCGCTGTAATTGTGCCACCTTGGTTTGCGGGAGTAGCTGCTTTGATTGAGAACTTGTATTTAAAACCGAAGCTGAGGAGTGAACATCGAGAGACAATAAATCAAGCTAAAAATAATTCTGACTTACCGTCCATAACACCTTGAACATTCAACACAGTAGACTTAAATTGCCAGAATTCACAAACTATATTGAAATCATCTGCGTTTATAGCGGTTCTCAAAAAAGTGAGGATAGCCCTGTTTGGCCTGTTTGGCCTGTTTGGCCTGTTTGGCCTGTTTGGCCTGTTTGGCCTGTTTGGCCACTGACTAATGACTAATTGCCACTTCAATGCGGCGGTTGCGCTGCCGGTTGATCTCAGAACTATTATCCACCGAAGGGCTACTTTCTCCGTAGCCGATCGCCACCCAATGATACCTCTGACCGAGCACACCAGACAAATACTGCACCACAGCCTGAGCCCGCGCCAACGAGACATTGCGATTATCCGTCGCTTCAAGAGCGTCGTCAGTGTGGCCGGCAACCCGCACCGTCGCCCCCTCGGAAGTACGCAACTCCGCCACCAAATTGTCCAAAATCGCATTAGTTCCCGCGCGCAGAGAAATGCTGCCAGTATCAAACAAAACATCGCTGGGCAGAGTTACCATCAGCCCATCCCCCGCAAACACCGGATTTTTCGCATTCTGCGGCTGCGCGTTGGCATTTCCAGGGCTTAGTGCGGGTAAAGCCAGAGGAGAAGCGCTTGCAGTTGGGGTTGCGGCCAATTCCCGGGACATCAACTGCAACCGCTTTTCCAAACTTTCCGTCGGGCGGCTGCTACCCAACTGACTTTCTAAAGTCGCCGTGCGCCCAATTAGCGCGTTGAGTTCGCCTTGCAATTGTCTCAAATCTCCCTGCAATTTCTCTCTCTGCGCCGGACTAACTTTTGACTGGGGAGTGGGTGTAACTGTTGGTGCCGGGAGCGGCGGAATTTGCGTTGCTGGGGAGGGTTTCGGGCTGGAGGTCAAATTTTGAGTTAGGCGCAATAATCTCTCGGCGATCGGCATCTGGGCGGTGTTAGAAGGGTAGATTTGAGCGATCGCCATCCCCAAAACCCAAGCAAAACCGCTACCTACGCCCAGCAGCAGCAGTCGAAAAATCAGCGACAGTAAAAGCAAACCTTTTCCCCGCGACTTAGAGACGCGAATCGGGGGGATTGAAGGTTTTTGGTTAAAAGATGGCGTCATGTTGCCTCCCTCTCGGTGCACATACCAGATTAATTTCGATACTATCCTATCTGATTTGAGATTTTAGATTTGAGATTTTAGATTGGAAGACAAATCTAGAGTAGACTTTTTGCATAAATCTGGGATTAATAGGTTAACCGCAGATGTCAGAAAGATTAACGCAAATTAACGCAGATGCACTTTAATATTTCTTGTGAGTTTTGGAAGGAAACCGGTTTCTCGAAATTTGGGGTTTGGCCGCGCAGTATCTGCTGAGAAACCGGGTTTCTAGTCTCTTGCGTGGAAGTCCTACATTTGTTAGATAATACTGTAGACCTTCTGGACAAAAAACGATGACTGACCCTTTGAATAGCCCTTATCCCGTTCCTTGGGAATGGATTAATGACACTCACGCTAAAGTCAGTTCAAGTGCCGGCACTGGGCTGCGCTACTATCGCAGTCCTTCCCTAGTTTCAACTAACGGCCAATACGCGGCTTACAGTCGAATTGAGTTGCAAGTACAGCCGGAATTAGCTGATTGTCGGGTTAGCAGCGTCATGTTTGTAGAAAATCTCAAAACCGGGGAACTGCAAACAGTGGCGGCTGCTTCGCCGCTGGCGGAAAGCGGAATGTATGCTAGTGATGATACAGATATGTCCGGGACGATCGCCATTTTAGTGCCTGTTGCTTGGAATCAAGAGGGTTCCCGGGTTCTCGCCCGCGAATTTGAAGCCTTGTTCAACTCTTCGGATATGTCCGACTACGCGGTCATTTGGGATAAAAATGATCATTACACTTATACCGTTGCTCCGGCTCGCAGTCTTTACACTCATGCTGTATTGTTGGGTTGGAGTCAAGTTTACCCGGGACAAGTTTTGTTCCGCGCAGGCAATTTGGGCGATCGAACTTGGCCTCTTTGTGCAGTCGATACGACCGGCCAAACCGTATCTGTCAGCCAAGACAAACCCCTAGTTTTCGGCACTCAAGCCAGCACAGACTGGATCGAACCTAAAACTCGTTTTTAGATATTATGGCGGCACATTCTTCAATCAGGCCCACAATTATTTTACTATCCGGTCAATCTTTAGAGCAATTTATTTTGACTCTGGGGCTGACGGCTTTGGCTGTTATTTTCAGTCTCACAGCTTTTATTTTTCTGCGCCTTTTACTCAATTGGTCGCAGGCAAAATTGGAGGAAAGCCGCTACTTTTTTAAACTTAAATTGAAAAAAAATGCTGGTAATTTAAGCGCGAATATTACAGGACATAAAAATATTTTGTTAGAGCCGCAGTTCGTTGAAACTGACGCGAATTATACGGCAGATTTTTGGCGATTAGAAACCGAGATTTCAGCAGCAATTGAGCCTGAGATAGTCTGCGAAGATGCAGCAGCAGTTGCTCATCTATACAAGCCGATCGCACTTTGGCATGGGCGCTTGATTTTGCCATCAAACGAACAGCGTCAGCCCTATGGTTCCGTATTTTTAGAAGTAATCAATGCCCCTAAAAAATATCAAAATTTCATTGGCAAAACAGCATTCTTGCAGTGGAGTACAAATCGCCAAATACAGTTTTTTGTCCACGCCGTAAGTCAAGATATCAAGTTCACAAAACAAACTATAAAAAGTCAAAAATCAGGTAACATCCACCCAGATAGATTGAACGGCTGGCGAAATGTCGGCCCTTTAGAAACTTTAGCAGGTACCAGACTCGAAGACAGCGTGACTGTGATGCTGCGCAGGCCGGTGATTGTCATCAACCACAGCAGCAGCGACAAACAGGAACTAATTATCGATCGCGAACCAGTACAAATTATCGGACGTTTGTGCGCCTTAGTCTCAATTTTACAGCGAAAAGAACCCGACAGCGACAAATTTATTGTCCGGCATTTCAACAAAATATCCCAACAATTTGACGCCGCCGCCGAAATCATTCGGATTCCGCAAGTACAGCCAGACAAAAATGGGATAGCGAGGTCTACAAATCACCAAATCGAACAATCGCCATTAAATCCAGACGGCTGGTACATTTACGGCGAAAGAGACGAAGATAATATTTTTGTTGTCCAGGCAATCGAACCCCGCAAAATTGCCCAATTAATACCAGATGAAACACATTTTGGACTAAAAAAATCTCTGGCTTATTTAAGCAGCGAAAACTGGCAAAATACATCAGCCCAAAAAGGACAAGCAAAAAGAGTATTGTTAACGCCTGATGATACAGAAAACGATTCAATCTGCCCTTGGCAAGAAGGAGATACGGGCATAGTGATTCACAGTTTCGGCGGTATTGGCGGCAAAAAAGGCGAATCTGCACCGCTGGGAATTGTCACCGGACATTTTGCTTTTGGAGTAGCAAAAGTTGTGCGCGATCGCTTTACCGGCGAACTGCGTTTTGACATAGAATACAAACAAGTATACGCCCGCAATCCAGACGGAATTGTAGCAGGTTCCAGCAAATGCCAAAGTTACATGGGAGATTTGCAGCGGGGCTGGTTGGGCGATCGCCCGGTGTGCGATATCATCTGTAAATTAGACTGCGTGTGTTGCGACTACGATTTTGACGGCATCACCTTGTCGCCTTTAAGTGAATTAAACCAGCAACTAGATATTATGATGGCGCGCTACCGCAGCGGAGACGGCACCGGCGCCAGCTTAGTCACGCCAGCAACTTCTTGCGTCCAAGATTCCAGTCAGGCAATTTACGCTACAATCAAAAAAATTACTGCGGAAATCGAGTCAAATCCTGAGATTCAAGACTGGCTGAAAACCAATCCCGCCGCCGCACAAACCCAAAGATTTTACCAGTTATTAGCCTTAGGACAAAGTTTAGAAAAAGTATTAATTCCCCTCGGTGTTGTCCGTCCAGATTGGCGCAAAAATACGAGATTGGCGGGAATTGATTCGGAACTAAAAAAAACCTTTTTTGCTGGTATAACTAACTTGATAAAAGCTGCTATCAGTTACCGAACAATGCTGCCGAGGCGCACTCAAGATGAAATTGCCAAAGTTTTATTGAAACAGGGGGCATTTTTGTGGATAATTCGCACCAATCAAGTCGGAGGATTTGACCCAAATATTGAGCCGATCGCACCGACAGGCTTTTGAGTAGATGATATCAAATCCGGTAACATCGGAATTAATATTACCCGAAATCAGGAGACGGCAGTGCCGTTTCCC